>NZ_JBEZEV010000041.1:0-4214 GCF_040649055.1 Micromonospora sp. NPDC049060 | reverse complement strand
AGCCACACCAGATCACTTAACCGGGAAAGCCGGCGACCGGCCCGATGCCGCGCACCGGTCGTGCCGACCCTTTCCGGGGGCCACCCCCGCACCCGTCAGCAGCGGGTCGCCGTGGCATCAGCTCAGCCGCGGGTGACCGTGACCTCGGCGGTGAAGGCGCCGCTGCCGTTGCCCGGCGCGTCGTCGTTGATCCGCAGGTACAGCGCGCTACCGGAGCCGTAGTAGGTGAACGTCGTGCCGGTCCCGGCGTACCGGTAGTTGCCGTTGGACTTGGCCAGCAGCGAGAAGGCGCGGGCGTTCGACATCGGGAACTTCGAGTCGCCGGCCATGTTCGTCCAGCCCTGCGGCCCGTTGTTCCCGGTGAACCACACGCCGGACCAGATCGACCCGTAGGCGCTGATCTGGACCCGGTCGCCGTCCTGCAACCAGCAGCCGGAGTTGACGTCGTACGACGCTTCCTCGACCTGCTTGGTCTCCTGGCAGACGACGGTGCTGGTGGTCGCCGCCTGTGCCGGCGTCACGCCGACCAGCGCGCTGCCTGCCACGGCCGCCGCCACCGCGAACCGGGCCGACACCTTTGCGAACCTCACGTTGTCCCCCTCCGATTGCTTGCCCTTCCTGATCAACAGTAGGAATCCGGAGGTCAGGGCGCCTCAGTGCCAGCACGTAATTGATGTCGTCCAGGCGTCACTGTCGGCCCGGAGGCGTCGCTGTCGGCCCGGGGCGGTCCGCGGTCACTCGGCCAGGAAGGTCACCACCGCAAGCACCCGCCGGTGGGTGTCCGGCTCGTCGGCCAGCCCGAGCTTGGCGAAGATGCTGCGTACGTGGGTCTCGACCGTGCGCTCGGAGAGGTGCAGGTCGGCGGCGATGCCCAGGTTGGCCCGACCGGCCGCCATCCGGGCCAGGATCTCCCGCTCGCGCGGCGACAGCAGGCCGACACCACCCGCCACGCGAGGACGGCGCAACAGCCGCTCGACCACGATCGGGTCGATCGCCGTGCCTGCCGCCGCGACCTCACGCACGTCCCGAAGGAACCCGGCGACGTCGGTGATCCTGTCCTTGAGCAGGTAGCCGACCCCGCCGCCGGGCTCCTGGAGCAGGGCCAGAGCCTCCCGGTGCTCCAGATGCTGGGACAGCAGCAGCACGGCGACACCGGGGTGACGACGGCGTACGGCCAGCGCGGCGCGGACGCCCTCCACGGTGAAGCTGGGCGGCATGCGGATGTCGACGATCGCGATGTCCGGCTGGTGCTCGGCGACAGCGGCGAGCAGCTGCTCGCCGTCGCCGACCTCAGCCGCGACGGTGATGCCGTGCCGCTCAAGCAACAGTGCCAGGCCGCTGCGCAGCAGTACGGAGTCGTCGGCCAGAACCGCCCGCACACCACCGTCCCGAGCGGCACCCGACAAGGCCCGGGTCATGACGCCGCGAGGGGCATGACGGCGCGTACCGCCGTGCCACGCCCCCGGGTGCTCGACACCCGCAGGGTCCCGCCGCACGACTCGACACGCTCCCGCAGGCCGTGCAGCCCACCGCCCGGCACCGCGAGCGCGCCGCCGATCCCGTCGTCGTGGACGGTGACCTCGACCCGGCCCCCGCTGGCGGCGAGCGTGACGGACACCTGGCCCGCTTGGGCGTGCTTCTGGCTGTTCGTCACCGCCTCCATCGTGACGAAGTAGGCGGCGACCGCGACCGGTTCGGGAAGCGTGAGGTGGCTGACCCGATCGTCGACCAGGACGGGGACCGCGGCGCGCTCGGCGATGGCGGCCACCGCCCCGGAGAGGCCGTGGCACACCAGGGCCGCCGGGTTCATGCCCCGGACGAGGTCGCGCAGATCGGCGATCGCCTGCTCGACCTCCGCCGCGCCGCGCGCGACCAGGGCGGGATCCTCCTGCCGCAGCATCATGGCGGCGACGAGCAGCCGCTGTTGCACTCCGTCGTGCACGTCACGCTCCACCCGGCGGCGCTCCCGGTCGCGAGCCCGGATCAGGTGGCGGCGCTCGGCGCGGTGCATGCTGAGCGCGGCCCCGACCGGGATCAGCGCCGCACCGAGGGCGTAGAGCGTGGTCGGCCAGTGCCCGGAGCCGTAGGCGACGGTGCTCAGCATCGCCGTGCACAGGCCGTTCACTGCCAACGCGGCCCAGAACGGGGCGTACACGTGCCGTTCGGCGCGGTCGGCCCGGCGGTACCGCACGATGAACAGCCCGGCGAGGAACGCGCCGACCAGCGGATAGGACCACGCCCGCAGGTGCAGCAGGTGACCGGTGCTCAGCGTCCCGGCCACCATGGCCCCGGCGACGAGCACCGGCCAGTACGCGTAGCCGGCCGCGGCGACGAGCCGCTCCCACCGTCCCCGCAGTCGGCCCGACGACACGACGAGACCGGCGTGCAGGTGCATCGGGTCGTGCACGATGCTCAGCATCATGGCGGCGGTGAACAGGGCGGGCAGGGTGACGCGACCCCAGGCGTCCAGCAGCCACACCAGGCCGCAGACCACCAGCAGCGGCCCGATGCGGTTGTCGGGGCGCTCCCGCCACAGCCGCAGTCCGACCTCGACGTGCAGGACCCCGGTGACGGCGAGGCAGGCCAGCTCCCAGGGATCCGTCCAGTACAGCGCCAGCAGCGGTCCGCACAGCAGCGTCGCGGTCGCGACGCGCAGCGGCCACCGTAGAAGTTCCATGGATCATGATGTTGCCGCGTGGCCGCAAGCATCGGTGAACGTCCGTCGGTAGCCCGACTCACGGCCATCGGTTGTCGGCTTCCCTATGGCGTTCCTCGACGTACCGTGGGGCAGCTCTTTCCGCTACTTCCAGCGGAATTGATCTAGGGCCGGGGCGTTGTCGATCAAACCGGACGACCACGTTCGTGAGCTGCGGCTATGCCTGCTAAGGATGGTCAACGATGGTCACCGTTGGTTTCCCTTCGACGGCCTGGACACGGCCTGATCTTGGCCCGCCTCGGTGCCTCCCCCTGCGCCCCTTAGCCATCCCGTCGGCCTTCGTCCGCACCCCGTGGAGTGGATGGGGCCTGCCCGGTCAAGGTCGTTCAGACGTAGGGTGCTCACCTTGACCGGGCAGGCCCCATCCACTCGGCTCTGCCCGGACCAACCATCCCGGAGTGCCTGAGCGCCCCGCCGGAGCACGCCCTTTCGGCCACCCGTCAACAACGAAGCCCCGGAACTGCCACTACCCATGGCGGCCCGGGGCTTCGTCGTATGTCGCGCCGCCGGCGGGCTATCACCGACGCGCTGGCGGCCGAAGGCCAGAGGCGCGGTGGCGGGCCTTCGGCCCGGCCCAGGTTCGGCGGCGCGAGCGGCCCGCGACGCGGACCGCCTTGATCTCGTACAGAAACTTCTCACAAAGGGAGGAACTCCGACGATGTCCTCCGACGAGGAACTCCGACGCATCTCCGGCGTGCACCTCGGGCTGGAAGTGAAGTACTCCTACTGCCGCCTGCTGGCGATCACTACTGAGCCTTTTCCAACCTGATCTTGCAGGTCAGCACGGGTAGGCGGGGGCCGTAGATCGATGAGGGCGAGGCTCCAGGTAAGACAGCAAATCGACCAAAACCCGATGCCCCAACACGGGAGCCTCGCCTGTGCTGTCTTACCCGTCCACGATCTCGTTGTCCAGCCGAACCCTGAACCACCTCGCTGACCGTATCCGCAGCCACCGCAACCAGCGTCGATCCAGGTGGCGGCGCCTCGACGCGGGACGGCAGGCACTGCTCGCCCTGGCTCACCTGCGCAACGGTGATACCTACACCCGCCTCGCTGCCGGGTTCGCCGTCGGCGTGAGCACCGCATGGCGGTACGTGCAGGAAGCGATAGCCCTGCTCGCGACGACCGCCGACGACCTGGCCACCGCCATGCACCGGATCCGCCGGCTGGCGTACGCGATCCTCGATGGCACCCTGATCCCGATCGACCGGGTCGCCGAGCAAAAACCGTACTACTCCGGGAAACACAAGCGGCACGGCGTGAACGTGCAGGTCATCGCCGACGCGGCGGGCCGCCTCGTCTGGGCTTCGCCGGCACTGCCCGGTTCGGTCCACGACCTGACCGCAGCCCGGACCCACGGCATCATCGAGGCGCTGACCAGTGAAGAGGTGATGACCTTCGCTGACAAGACATCCGATGGGCGTAACTGTCAAGCTGCGGCGAGGGCTCCGGCCGGAATCGGGAAGGCTGTCGCTTCTCGGTAATGCTCTCGTGTCTT
>NZ_JBEZEV010000040.1:0-51664 GCF_040649055.1 Micromonospora sp. NPDC049060 | reverse complement strand
CGCCGCGCCGCGGGCCCGGCGGGCGCACCGGCACCCGAATCGGCTCCCCGGAGGCGGGATGCGCGCGCCGCGCCCGCCCCCGGCGGGGGCCGGCCGCCCGGGTTCCCCGACGCCGCGCCCCCGATCCGGGCGGCGGGTGGTGTCGTGTGGCGCCCCGCCGACGACCCCGGGCCGGGCGATGGGCCGGCCGCCGGGAGCACGGGCGCCACCCCGCGCGGTGGGGTGCTGGTCTGCCTCGTGCACCGGCCCCGCTACGGCGACTGGTCGCTGCCCAAGGGCAAGCTGGAGCCGGGCGAGCATCCGCTGCGCGCCGCCGTGCGGGAGGTCGCCGAGGAGACCGACGTCCGGGCGGTGCCGCAGGTGCGGCTGCCCACCGTGCGCTACCGCAGCGAGGGCCGCCCGAAGGTGGTCGACTACTGGTCGATGCGGGCGGTGGCCGCCGGCGGCTTCCAGCCGGGCACCGAGGTCGACGACGTGCGCTGGCTCGGCGTGGACGAGGCGGTCCGGCTGGTCAGCTACCCGCACGACGCCGAGGTGCTGGCCGCGTTCGCGGCCCTGCCGACGGTCACCGGGACGGTGGCGCTGGTCCGGCACGCCCACGCCGGCAAGCGGGCCACCTGGTCGGGCCCGGACACCGGCCGGCCGCTCGACGCCCGGGGCTGGGCGCAGGCCCACGCGCTCGCCCCGCTGGTGGCGCTGCTCCGCCCGGTACGCCTGCTGTCGGCCTCGGCCCGCCGCTGCGTACAGACCCTCGACCCGGCGGCGGCGCTGCTCGACCTGCCGATCGAGATCGACGGCGACCTGGACGAGCCGCGGCCGGGCCAGCAGCCCGACGAGTGCGCGCTGGCCGCCGCCGCCCGCCTGGCCGCGCTGGCGGCCACCGGCGAGCCGGTGGGGGTGTGCAGCCAGGGCAAGGTGATCCCGGACGCCCTGGCCCGGCTCAGCGGGCGGCCGGGCGACTTCACCACCCCGAAGGGCGGCGGCTGGCTGCTCGCCTTCGCCGGCGACCGCCTGCTCGCCGGCGACCGCCTCTGACCACGCGCCCACCGGGGCCGGCCGGTCCCGACCGGGCCCGCTCGGCGGCGGGTCAGACCGGCCCGTCGGACAGCGGGTCAGGCCGGCCCGTCGGACAGCGGGTCAGGCCGGCGGCAGGGTCAGCGTCACCGCGACCGGCAGGTGGTCGCTGGCCGTCCCGGGCGGGGCCGCCGCGTCGGCGGCGGCCAGGCCGGGCGTGACGAAGACATGGTCGATCTGCTGGCGCGGGGCGTCCGCCGGGCTGGTCGGCAGGGGGCGGGCGGCGGCGAGCGCGTCGACCAGACCGGCCCGGGTGAACTCGGCGAACGCCGGGTCGCCCGGCTCGGTGTTCAGGTCGCCGGCGACCACCAGGGGCCGGCCGGCCGCGTACCGCACGGCGAAGTCGGCGACCGCGCGGGCCTGGACCACCGGGTCCTCGCCGGGCGGCGGTTGCAGGTGGGTGGCGACGACCGCCAGGCGGACGCCCTCGCTGAAGTTCACGGTGACGCCGAGGGCCTGCGCCCCGGTGGGCGCGCCGACCGCCGGCAGCGGCCGGGTCCGCGCCGCGTCCAGCGGCCACCGGCTCAGCACGGCGTCACCCCAGAGCGGGTCGGCGGCCGGCGCGAAGACGTACGGCATGTCCAGCCGCTCCGCCAGCAGGTCGAGCGTGTCGTGGCCGCCGTTGAGCAGCCAGCCCCGGTCCACCTCGCTGAGTGCCACGACGTCGGCCCCGGCGACGGCCCGCGCCAGCGCGTCCGGGTCGAAGCGGCCGTCCATCCCGAACCCCATCCGCACGTTGTACGCCGCCACCCGCACCGTCTCCGGCGGCCCGTCCCGGTTGGTGGCGGAGAGCAGCTCGTCGCTGGCGACCGCGGCCAGCAGCGTCACCGCGGCGGCGGTGGCGGCCGTCCAGACCGGCGGCAGCGGCGACCGGGCCGGCCCCGGGGCGGGACGCCTCGCCAGCGCGACGGCGGCGACCAGCACCGCCACCGCCACCGGCACTCCGGCGTTGGGGTGGCCGAGGTCGTAGGCGGAGTAGTAGGCCACCGCCGCGACGGCGAAGACGAGCATCCCGGCGACGGCGGCGTACCCGCGCCGCCCGGCCGCCCGCACCGGGTCCTGCCCGTCACCGGCCGCCAGCGCCGGGGCCGGCGTGCTGCCGGCCGCCCGCCCAGCGCCGTCGGGGACCGGGGTGCGGGCTTCGTCCGCGCCGTCGTCGCCCCGCCCGTCCGCCGCACCGGCCGACGCCAGGCACGCGCCGAGACCGACGGCGGTGAGCAGGACGGCCGGCAGCAGCAACTCCCCGCGTCCGAGGGCGACGAGGACGGCCCCGCCGACCAGGGCCACCGGCCCGGGCCACCGCCAGGCGCCCCGGCGGGGCGGGGCCAGCGCGGCGAGCAGGAACCCGCCGACCGCCACGGCGAGCGGGGCGGGGCCGAACAGCGGCACGGTGGCCACCCCCACCTCGTCGGCGGGATCCGACCGCAACAGACCGAACTGGTACGACGTCGCCGTCCGGGCGACCGCCGGGGAGAGCGCCACCATGCCGGCGAGCAGCAGCGCCGGCCCGGCCAGCAGCCAGCTCCGTACGCCGCCCGCCCCGGCCGGCGGCGCGGGCCGCGCCTGCCCCGCCAGGAAGAGCCCCGCGACCCCGACGGCCGCCAACCACGCCGGCCAGTCCCCGAAGAACGCCGAGCGGTACGTGTCCAGCACCGTGTGCAGGACGGCCCCGACCGCCAGCCCGAGCGCCAACCCGGGCACGGGGCGGTCGGTGCCGGCGGCGACACCGGCGAGCCAGACCAGCCCGGCGAGCAGCCCGGCCGTGGCGAGCCAGAGCTGGAGCCGCCCGCCCGGCTGGCCGTTGACGGCGAGCCGCGCCACGACCAGCAGCACGGCGGCGACGAGCGTCACGGGGCGGGCGCCGACGCGACGGATCAGCGCGGGCGCGGCCAGGGCGAGCAGGAACCAGCCGAAAGCGAACGCCCCCAGCAGTTCGGCGGGGGTCGAGGCGGCCTGCCCGAAGATGGTGATGACCGCCGGCAGGAAGACGCGCAGCACGTCGACGAGGAGCACGACGCCCAGGGCGAGGGTGACGGTGGAGAGGTGGCGGTAGCGCACCGGGCTGCCTTTCGCCGACCGGAAGGGGTGCGGCGATTCTGCGGGCGGGGCACGGTCGGGGTCAACGGGTGGGGTGGACACGGCGAAGGGCGCCCACCGTCGGTGGACGCCCTTGCCGTACCGCCAGGTTCAGCGCTTGGTGGCGGTCTTCTTCGCCGCCGCCTTCTTTGCCGGCGCCTTCTTCGCCGCCGCGCTCTTGCTCGCCGTCGCGGCGGTCTTCTTCGCCGCCGTGGCCTTGCTCGCCGCGGTGGTCTTCTTCGCCGGGGCGGCCTTGGTGGTCGCGGTCTTCTTCGCCGCGGTGGTCTTGGTCGCCTTCGCCGCGGGGGCCTTCTTGGCCGCCGCGGTCGCCTTGGTCCCGGTCGCCTTGGTCCCGGCCGCCTTGGTCCCGGCCGCCTTGGTCCCGGCCGCCTTCGCGCCCGCGGCCTTGGCACCGGTGGCCTTGGCTCCGGTCGCCTTGGCACCCGTGGCCTTCGCCCCGGTGGCCTTGGCACCCGTCGTCTTGGCCGCCGCGGTGGTCTTGGCGGCGGCCGTGGTCTTGGCGGCGGCAGCCGTGGTCTTCTTCGCCGCCGCCGTGGCCTTCGGCACCTTGCCGCTGGCCACCATCTCCTTGAATCCGGCGCCGGGCCGGAAGGTCGGGACGGATGTCTTCTTGACCTTCACCGCCTCGCCGGTCCGTGGGTTGCGCGCTGTTCGGGCGCCCCGGACGCGCTTTTCGAACGCTCCGAATCCGGTGATCGCCACCTTCTCGCCCTTGGTGACCGCCGCCTGGACCTCAGCGAGGACCGCGTCGAGCGCGGCCGTCGCCGTCTTCCGGTCCCCCAGGCGAACGGCGAGCGCCTCGATGAGCTCGGCCTTGTTCACGACTTCCTCCCGATTGTGCAACTGACTCGACGCGAGCCATTCTGCGCGCACGGTATGCCCTGTGCTGCCGGGACACAAACATTCGGTCGAAAAAAGCCCTTGTGTCGTAACGGATTCGCCCCCACCGGTGAGACCGGCGGGGGCGGAAACCGCTGTGGGATCGGGCGTACGGCTATGCGACCGAGGGCAGGAACGGCGGCCGGTCGGCCTCGAAGGCGCTGATCTCCGCCTCGTGGCGGAGGGTGAGTCCAATGTCGTCCAAGCCCTCCAGCAGCCGCCAACGACTGAAGTCGTCCATCGGGAACGACCAGGTGGCCTCGCCGACACGCACCTCGCGGGCGGTCAGGTCCACGGTGACGGGGGTGGTCGGGTCGGCCTCCACCAGGTCCCAGATCTCCTCGACCGCCTTCAATTCCAGCTCGACCGGGAGCAGCCCCTCCTTGAGGGCGTTGCCCCGGAAGATGTCGCCGAAACGGGGCGCGATCACGGCACGGAACCCCCAGTCGCGCAGCGCCCAGACGGCGTGCTCCCGGGAGGAGCCGGTGCCGAACTCCGGACCGGCCACAAGAATCGATGCACCCGAATGGGCGGCATCGTTGAGCACGAATTCCGGGTCCTCCCGCCAGGCGCTGAACAAGCCGTCCGCGAAACCGGTCCGGGTCACCCGCTTGAGGTACACGGCGGGGATGATCTGATCGGTGTCCACGTTGGATCGCCGCAGCGGCACGGCGGTGCCCGTGTGGGTGGTGAACCTCTCCATCTGGGTGCCCTTCTACAGGTCGGCGGGAGCGGCCAGCCGGCCGGCCACGGCGGTGGCGGCGGCGACCGGCGGGGAGACCAGGTGGGTGCGTCCGCCCCGGCCCTGGCGGCCCTCGAAGTTGCGGTTGGAGGTGGAGGCGGAGCGCTGGCCCGGCGAGAGCGTGTCCGGGTTCATGCCCAGGCACATGGAGCAGCCGGCGAAGCGCCACTCGGCGCCGGCGTCGGTGAAGACCTTGTCCAGCCCTTCCGACTCGGCCGCCTCGCGCACGGCGGCGGAACCGGGCACCACCAGCATCCGCACCCCGTCGGCGACCCGCTGCCCGCGCAGCACGTCGGCGGCGGCCCGGAGGTCCTCCAGCCGGCCGTTGGTGCAGGACCCGACGAAGACCACGTCGACCGCGAGGTCGCGCAGCGGGGTGCCGGGGCGCAGGTCCATGTACTCAAGCGCGCGCCGGGCGGCGGTCCGCTCGGCCTCGGTGACGAACTCCTCCGGGGTCGGCACCACGGCGCCCAGCGGCGCGCCCTGGCCCGGGTTGGTGCCCCAGGTCACGAACGGGGTGACCGCGCCGGCGTCCAGGGTCACCTCGGCGTCGAAGGTGGCGTCCTCGTCCGTGGGCAGGGTCCGCCACCAGGCCAGCGCCGCGTCCCAGTCGGCACCCTTGGGGGCGTTCGGCCGCCCCTTCAGGTACGCGAAGGTGGTCTCGTCCGGCGCGATCATGCCGGCCTTGGCGCCCCACTCGATGGACATGTTGGCGATCGTCATCCGCCCCTCCATGGACAGCGACCGGATCGCCTCGCCGCGGTACTCGACGATGTGCCCGCGGCCGCCGCCCGTACCCACCTGGGCGATCAGCGCGAGCACCAGGTCCTTTGCGGTGACCCCCGGGGCGAGCCGCCCGGTCACGTTCACCGCCATCGTCTTCGGCCGGCTCTGCGGCAGCGTCTGGGTGGCCAGCACGTGTTCGACCTCACTCGTGCCGATGCCGAACGCGAGCGCGCCGAACGCGCCGTGGGTGGCGGTGTGCGAGTCCCCGCAGACGATGGTCATGCCGGGCTGGGTGACGCCGAGCTGCGGGCCGATGACGTGCACGATGCCCTGGTTCTCGTCGCCCAGCGGGTGCAGCCGCACCCCGAACTCGGCGCAGTTGCGGCGCAGCGTCTCGATCTGCGTACGCGAGGTGGGGTCGGCGATGGTGAGCAGATCGCCGCGCCGCAGGCGGAACGACGGGTCGGCGTACCCCGTCGGGGTGTTGTGGTCCTCCGTCGCGAGCGTGAGGTCGGTGCGGCGCACCCGGCGCCCGGCGAGGCGCAGCCCGTCGAAGGCCTGCGGGCTCGTCACCTCGTGCAGCAGGTGCAGGTCGATGAAGAGCAGATCGGGCTCGCCCTCGGCGGACCGTACGACGTGCGCGTCCCAGACCTTCTCGGCCAGGGTCCTCGGCTCGGTAGTAGTGACTCCCACCATCTGGACATCCTAAATTCTGGGAGGTAAGTTTCGGCTTGTGGGACACAGTATGAGCGGTGTCGGCGTTCTCGACAAGGCGGTGGTCATCCTGGCCGCCTGCGTCGACGGCGCCAGCCTGGCCGAACTCGTTGAACGCACCAAGCTGCCCCGGGCCACCGCGCACCGGCTGGCGCAGGCGCTGGAGATCCACCGGATGCTGGTCCGGGACACCCAGGGTCGCTGGCGTCCCGGCCCGCGCCTGGGTGAGCTCGCCAACGCCGCCCCGGACGTGCTCCTGACGGCGGCGGAGCCGCTGCTGGCGGCGCTGCGGGACGCGACGGGCGAAAGCGCCCAGCTCTACCTGCGCCGCGCCGACGAGCGCATCTGCGTGGCCGCCGCCGAGCGGGCCAGCGGCCTGCGGGACACCGTGCCGGTCGGCTCGGTGCTGCCGATGACGGCGGGCTCCGCGGCGCAGATCCTGCTCGCCTGGGAGCCGCCCGAGGCCGTGATGCCGTTGCTCCCCCGGTCGAAGTTCACCGGCCGCACCCTGGCCGAGGTACGCCGCCGGGGCTGGGCGCAGAGCGTCGCCGAACGCGAGGCCGGTGTGGCGAGCGTCTCGGCGCCGATCCGCGACCGCACCGGTCGGGTCATCGCCGCGATCAGCATCTCCGGGCCCATCGAGCGCCTGGGACGCCGCCCCGGCGAACGCCACGCGATGGCCGTGGTCCGCGCCGGCCAACGCCTCTCCGGCCTCTGACACCCACCCCGCCCCCACCCATCGGCCCCGCGTCGATCAAGAAGTTTGCGCCCGGGTTCGACCCCGGACCGAGCGAGAACTTCTTGATCGACACGACCGGCAGCGGCGTGGTCAGGGCCGGGGTGCAGCCCGGGGCGGGACGGGGCGGAAGGGTGGAATGCCGAACGGCCCGTTCCACCGGAGTGGAACGGGCCGTTCTGGGATGTAGCCCCGACCGGATTCGAACCGGCGCTACCGCCTTGAGAGGGCGGCGTCCTGGGCCGCTAGACGACGGGGCCAAGACTTCACTGCTTCCACCGCCCTTGCGAGCGGTGCCGCTGTAGTCTAGCGGCGTCCCATCCGGAGACGGAAATCGGGGCGACCGGACGGTCATCCCGGCACTGCACCACCCGGACGACCAGGATCGGACCACCGGAGACCAGGCTTCGGCCGAGGCCACGACCGGGCGGGGCGGAAACCGGTCGACCAGCAGAGGCGGACCGAGCCGCACACGGCGGGGCGCAGCCGCCGGCGTGGCCACCCGTGTCGCGGCGGCAGGCAACCACGCGGCAACGAGGAGCGTCGGCGCGGGACATGCGAAACGGCCCGCCCCACCGGAGTGGAACGGGCCGTTCTGAGATGTAGCCCCGACCGGATTCGAACCGGCGCTACCGCCTTGAGAGGGCGGCGTCCTGGGCCGCTAGACGACGGGGCCAGAACCTGACTTGCGGCACCGCTCTGCCGAGCGGCGCCGCTGGACTCTATCAGAGAGAACCCCGATCCCCTGAACGGGAACCGGAGTCGTCTCCCACGAGATCCAGCGCTCGAAGCTCTTGCGAACCTCGGCTGCGCTGGGGTACCAGGACTCGAACCTAGACTAACTGAACCAGAATCAGTCGGGCTGCCAATTACCCCATACCCCATTGGCCCCTTGCGGTGCCGGGATCAAACTTTACCCTCCCGGTGCCAGCAGGCCAAATCGAGTCCCCCAAACCGCCCCTGAACTGCGGAAACGGGGCCTCGACGCGGATCAGGCGACGGGCACCACCGGGTTGGTGAGGTCTCCGATCCCCTCGATCCGCACGGTGACCGTATCCCCGTCCAGCAGCGGGCTAACCCCCGCCGGGGTGCCCGTGAGCACCACGTCGCCGGGGAGCAGCGTCATCACGTGCGAGACGTACGACACCAGGGCCGGCACGTCGAAGACCATGTCGCGGGTCCGGCCGAGCTGGCGGACCTCCATCTCCTCCGGATTGCGACCCACCTCACAGCGGATCTCCAGGTCGCGGACGTCGAGCCCGGTGGTGATCCACGGCCCGATCGGGCAGAACGAGTCGAAGCCCTTGGCGCGGGTCCACTGGCCGTCGGAACGCTGGAGGTCCCGGGCGGTGACGTCGTTGGCGCAGGTGTAGCCGAAGATGGCCCGCTCCGCGGCGGCCCGGTCGGCCCGGCGGGCGCCCGGCGCGCCGATCACCACGGCCAGTTCGGCCTCGTGCTCGACCTGCTTCGAGAAGATCGGCAGCCGGATCGCGTCGCGGGGCCCGATCACGGAGGTGGACGGTTTGAGGAAGAGCAGCGGCTCCTTCGGCACCTCGCTGCCGTGCTCGGCGGCGTGCTCGGCGTAGTTGCGACCGACGCAGACGACCTTGCTGGGCAGGATCGGCGAGAGCAGGCGGACGTCCGACAGCGCCCAGCGGGCACCGCTGAAGGTGATCTGGCCGAACGGGTGGCCCTCGATCTCGGCGATGGTCAGGCCCTGCGGGCCCGCCTCCGCTTCGCCCTCGACGACCCCGAACGACATTCCCTTGGCATGAGCAAAACGAGCGATACGCACCAGGCCAATCTAGCCCCGGCAACCCGCGACCCGGCCGAGGCCGCAGTCAGGCGCGCCCCGGGACGCCGGGAGGACGCACCCTACGACACCGTCCGCTCGCGGGGGCGGAGTTCGCGACTTCGTACCCGCCCGGTGTCGTCGCGCCCCTAGCGTCGGCTCCGGAGGTTCGTTCGTATGCCTGCATCGACACGACACCACAGGGCCCTCGCAGTGTTCGTACACTGCCTCGGCATTCTCTCCGCCGTGCCGGCGCTGCCGGCGGCGGCGCCACCCGCGGCGGCCGCGCCACCACCGGTGGTCGCGCCTACCCCGGAGCCGGCGATGCCGTCGGCGCCGCCGGCCGTGCCCACCCCGACCCGGGCCGCCCCGCCGGTGGCGAAGCCGCCGGTCACGGTCGCGGTGGTGCCGGAGAGCACGCCGGCGCCGCGCTACCGGATCCAGGTCCGCAACAGCGGTGGCACGCCGGTGGACACCACCGTCCGGCAGGAGCTGCCGCCCGGGGCCTCGGCGACCGCCATCACCGCCGGGGGCCGGGCCACCCGGGGCACCGGGCAGTCGGCCACCGAGGTGACCTGGCAGCTGAAGCTGCCCGCCCGCAGCACCACCACCCTGGGCACGGCGCTCACCGCCGCCGCCCCGGCCCGGCCGCTGACCGCGCCGGCCTGCGCCTACGCCCGCGACGGCAGCCGGCCGTACGACTGCGCGACAGCGACCTGGAACGCGGGCGTGCCGGCCGCCGCGCCCGAGCGTTCCGAGGCGCCGCCGTGGCGCCGGGCGCCGGTGCTGCTGGCCGGACTCGGCACCGTGACGGCGCTCGCGGTGGGCGGGGTCTGGACCTGGCGCCGGCGCCGCCGACCGGTCGCCGCGGCCCTCTCCGGCCAGCATCCGGGGACGGTCTACCCGCGACCGGCCGCCCCGCGACCGGAACAGCTCCGCCGCAAGCCGTCCGTCTGGTTGATCGTCCCGGTGGCCGCCGTCGTGCTCGCCGGCACGGTGGGCACCGCCGCCTGGACGGCCACCCGGCAGGTCGCGGCCGTCGACACCGACAGCCAGCCGACCGGCGGCGCGTGGCTGGGCCAGGGGGTCAACGGCGCCGTCGGCGAGCCGCTGCGCGAGTCGGCGTTCGAGTTCACCGTGTACCGCGTCGCGTGCGAGCCCGGCGCCGCGGCCCGGCAGTGCGAGGCGACGGTCGGGGTGCGCAACCTCACCCCGGAGCAGCAGAGCTGGCACGGCCGGCTGCAACGGGCGTACCTGCCCGACGGCAACTTCGTCAGCACCGACGAGCAGGCGACCCGGGCGGCCAACCAGGGCCGGGACGTCTTCGCCCAGCCGATGGCGGCCGGCAGCCGGACGGTGCTGCCGCTGGTCTTCACCGTCGCCGGGAAGGCGCCGCCGGAGCAGCTCGAGCTGCGCAGCGGGGTGTTCTCCGCCGGGGTCCGGGTGGACGTGCCCTGACCGGGCGCCGGGCGGCGGCCGTACCCTTGGCTTCGTGACCGCCGCCCTCGCCCCGCCGACCTGGGTTGCCCTCCTGGAGGCGCACGAGAGGCGCGCGGACGCCCTCACCGCGGGCCACCGCGCCCGCAGGGCCACGGGGGAACGCCACGCGATCGACGACTTCCTGTACGACTACTACGGCACCCGGCCCTCCGTGCTCCGCCGGTGGCACCCGGGCGTGGGCGTCTCCCTGGCGCCGGGGCCGGACGGCTCCGCCCCGCACCGGCAGTGGCGTTGGTACGCGACGGCGGCGGACGGGACGGTGAGCTTCGACGTCGCGGCGTTCCTCGTCGACCGGGCCGAGTCGGTGCGCTTCATCCACCGCCTGTTGTCCGCGATCGCGTCGCGACCGGCCTTCACCGGCTGCTTCGGCCTGCACGAGTGGGCGATGGTGTACCGCCAACGGGAGCATCGGCACCCGCTCCCCCTGCGACTCGGGCAGGAGGGCACCGACGCGGTCGTCGAGGCGCACCAGATCCGCTGCACGCACTTCGACGCGTACCGCTTCTTCACCCCGGACGCGGTCGGCCTCAACCGGCTCCGACCCACGAGGGAGAGCCAGGTGGAACTCGACCAGCCGGGCTGCCTGCACGCATCGATGGACTGCCACAAGTGGGCGACCAAGTTGGGGCCCGCGGTTCCGGGGGACCTGGCGCTCGACTGCTTCGAGCTGGCGAGGGACATCCGGCTACTCGACATGCAGGCGTCCCCGTACGACTTCTCCTCCTACGGGCAGCCCGCGGTGGCCATCGAGACGCCGGAGGGCAAGGCCGAGTACGCGGCGCGGCAACGCGAGTTCGCACAGCGTGCCGGCCAGCTACGCGCCCGGCTCATCGGTGTCTGCGCGACACTGCTCCCGGGCTAGTCGCCGTCGACGCGGCGGTCGCGCTTGCGCTGTGACCGGCGCTTCTTGTCGGCCAGCCGGCGCTCCTTCGCGCCCCGCGACGGGCGGGTGGGCCGGCGGGGCGGGGGCGGCGGGGCGGCGGCCTCGCGCAGCAGCGCGGCCAGCCGTTCGCGGGCGGCCTCCCGGTTGGCCAGCTGCGCCCGGTGCTCGCTGGCGGCCACGGTGAGCACGCCGTCGACCAGCCGGCCGGCGAGCCGCTCCAGCGCCCGCGCCCGCAGCGGCTCGGGCACGCCGGGCGAGGCGGCCAGGTCGTAGCTCAGCTCGACGCGCGAGTCTGTGGTGTTGACGCCCTGGCCGCCGGGCCCGGACGACCGGGAGAACCGTTCCCGCAGCTCGGCGGCGGGAACGGTCCACCGGTCGTTCACCCGCAGTCCGTCGTCCACCCCCCGAGGCTAGCGCCCCTGCCGGACGCTCGGGGTCGCGGACGGTCCCGGGGTCTGCGCGGGTGGGTCGGGACTGTCGTCGGAGTCGGCGGCGGCATAGGCGACCGCCCCCACCAGCAGCAGGGCGATCACCCCGATCTTCGTGGTGGCCACCTTGATCAGCAGCCACGCGGCGCTCCGGGCGCCGGGCACGGTCTTCTTGACGGTCTGGTAGTCGGCCCACCCGCGTCGTGCCCGGGCGTACGCCGACCCCACACCGGTACCGATCAACAGGCCCACCAGCAGGAGGACCACGATTCCAGGACGCTCCACCCGAGCCAGTTATCCATACTCAGCGTGATATTTCCATTGGCCGATCATTCCGCGCCGGGTATCCGACAGTTTTCACATTCCCGGGCCGCCCCGGACGGCGGGCTCGCAGCTCAGCCACCCTTGCCGATGATCGTGTCGGCGGTCTGCTGCACCTGTTCGATGGGAATGGCGAAGCCGATGCCGATCGAGCCGTTCCCGTCGATCGTGGCGATGGCCGTGTTCACCCCGACCACCTCGCCGCGCGCGTTGACCAGTGGGCCGCCCGAGTTGCCCGGGTTGATCGAGGCGTCGGTCTGCACGGCGGTATGCCGGTTGTCGCCGAGGCGTACCTGCCGGTCGAGGGCGCTGACGATGCCGGCGGTGACGGTGCCGGACAGCCCGAGCGGCGAGCCGACCGCCAGCACCGGCTCCCCCACCCGGGTGGATCCCGGCTTCGCCAGGGGCAACGCCGCCAGGCCGGCCGACGGCGGCACCCGCAGCACGGCGAGGTCGCTGCGCGGCTCCCGCCCGACGACCTCGGCGGCGAACCGCCGCCCGTCGGGCAGTTCCACCGTCACCGAGCCGCCGCGCCCCTTGGCCAGGATGTGGTCGTTGGTGATGATGTGCTGCTGGTCGTCGACGGCGAAGCCGGAGCCGGAGGCCGAGGCGCCGCCGGCCCCGCCGACCAGCACCGAGACCACCCCCGGCACGGTCTTCCCGGCGGCGGTCACCAGTTCCGCCGGGACGGGGGCCGCCGAGGCCGCAGCCGGGCCCGGGGCGTCGTCGCGGCCGGCCACGATGCCGCCGGCCACCGCCCCGGAGGCGGTCGACAGGACCACCACCGCCAGCGCCGCCAGCACCCGCCCGCGCGGGCCGCGGCCAGCCGGGCCACCGTCGGGGTCGGACCCGCCCCACCGGGCCCGCCCGTCGGGATCCAGCTCCGGGGAGATGAACCAGGGGCCGCGCGGTTCGCCCAGCCCGGTCTGCACTGCCATGCGTACGCTCCTCACGTGTCCTTCTCGGCGGTGGCCGTACGGGTCAGGGCAGCCGGGCGAACCAGCGCATCGAGCCGGCCGCCGCGCCCATGGCGAACACCAGCCCGAGACCGATGAACCGGGCCGAGACGTCCTGCCTTTCGATGCGGTAGCCGACCGAGGTGCCGATGTCGTCGTAGACGGCGCGCAGCTCGTCGCTGGTGCTGGCCTCGTGGAACACGCCCCCGGTCTCCTCGGCTACCGCACGCAGGGTCTGCCCGTCGACGGGCACCTGGATCGGCCGGCCGCCCCGGTCCACCGTGCCACTCGGGGTGCCGAAGGAGATGGTGTGCACCGGCACCTTCATGTCGATCGCCTCGGACGCGGCCTCCATCGGGTCGATGCCGGAGGTGTTCGCCCCGTCGGAGAGCAAAATGATCCGGGCCGGCGGTGGGTCCTTCGCCGCCTGGCTGTCGAAGCCCTTCACCGCGCCGAGCGAGGTGCTGATCGCCTCTCCGATCGCGGTGCCCTGCACCCCGGTGGCCCCCTCGACCAGCCGCTCGACGCCCTCGTACAGCGCCTCCCGGTCGGTGCTCGGCGGCACCAGCACCGCCGCGCTGCCGGCGAAGGCGACCAACCCGACGTTGAACTCGTCCGGCAGGCCGTCGACGAAGCGCCGGGCGGACTCCTTGGCGGCGCTGAGCCGGTCCGGTTCCACGTCGCCGGCGAGCATCGAGGTGGAGACGTCCACGGCGACCATCACCGTGGCCCGTTCGCGGGGCACCCGGACCTCCGCCGTGGGCCGGGCGAAGCCGACCACCAGCAGCGCCAGCATGGCCACGAAGAGCCCGGCCGGCACGTGCCGCCGCCAGGCCGGACGGTGCGGCGCGACCCGGTCGAGCAGCCGCAGGTTGGTGAAGCGGACGGCATACCGGCTGCGGCGGCGCTGCATGAGCAGGTAGCCGACGGCCAGGGCGAGCACCCCGAGCAGGAGCCAGAGCCGGGCGGGCGACTGCCAGATCACGCCGCACCTCCCCGGGCCGTCCGCGCCGGGGTGGCGGCGAGGCGCCGTTGGGCGTGCACGTGCCGCACGATGTCGGCGCCCCAGTCCCGGTCGGTGCGCAGCGGCAGGTGCGTGGCGCCGCTGCGGCGCAGCGCCTGGCGTACCTGCTCGCGTTGGGCGGTCGCGGCGGCGGCGTAGCGCTCGCGCAGCGCGCGGTCGCCGGTCCACACCTCGCGCCGCCGCCCGGTCTCCGGGTCGACGAGGGTGACCAGGCCGACGTCGGGCAGCTCCAGCTCCCGGGGGTCGGTGACCTGCACGGCGAGCACCTGGTGCCGCGCGGCGAGGCGGCGCAGGGGCACCTCCCAGGACGGCGCCTGCCGTGGGTCGTCGGGCAGTCCGTCGAGGAAGTCCGAGACCACCACGACGAGGCCGCGGCGCAGCGCCACCCGGTGCACGGCGGCCAGCCCGTCGGCCAGGTCGGGGCCCGCCGGCGCCGACTCGTCCCGGTCGTGGCCGCCGACGCGCGGGGCCGTCAGCAGGGCCCGGAGCAGCCCGAGCAGATGGGTACGTCCGCTGCGGGGCGGGAACCGGCGCAGCCCGTCCGGGCCGAGCACCTGCGCGCCGAGGCGGTTGCCCACGCCGCCGGTGAGGAAGCCGACCGCCGCGACCGCCGCCACGGCCAGCTCCCGCTTGTCCAGCTCGGCGGTGCCGTACTCCATGCTGGGGCTCGCGTCGACCAGCAGCCAGGTGGTCAGCTCCCGGTCGGCGTCGACCTCGCGCACGTGCGGGACCGTGGTGCGGGCGGTCACCGCCCAGTCCATCCGGCGCACCTCGTCCTCACCGGGCCGGTACTCCCGGCTGCCGGCGGTCTCGCTGCCGGGCCCGGGCAGCAGGCCGCGGTACCGGCCGTGCAGCAGCCCGTCGAGCCGGCGCGTGACGGTCAGCTCCAGCCGGCGCAGCCGCCGGTCCCCGGTGAGGTCGGCCAGTCCCGGGTCGGCCGGCCCGGGGGCCGGCGCGGTGGCCCCGCGCCACCTCATGCCGCCGCCAGGTCGGCCGCGGGTTCCGGCTGGGCGGTGGCGACGCGCGGCGGCGGCACGACCTCCACCAGCCGCCGGACCACCGCCTCGGCGGCCACCCCGTCGGCGACCGCGTCGAAGGAGAGCACCAGCCGGTGGGCGAGCACGTCGACGGCGAGTTCGCGGACGTCCTCGGGCAGCACGTACCCGCGACCGCGCAGGAGCGCCTGGGCCCGCGCGGCGCGGACCAGGCCGAGGGTGGCCCGGGGGCTGGCCCCGTACGCGAGCAGCGGGGCGATCTCGGGCAGGCCGAACCGGCCGGGGTCCCGGGTGGCGAAGATCAGCCGGACCACGTACTCGGCGATCGCGTGGTGCACGAAGACGTGGGCGGCGCGGGCCTGGAGGTCCCGCAGCCGCTGCGGGTCGAGCACCCGCCGGGCGACGGGCCGGTCGGCGCTCATCCGGTAGAGGATGGCGAGTTCGTCGGCGTCGCTCGGGTAGTCGACGACGACCTTCATCATGAACCGGTCGCGCTGCGCCTCCGGCAGTTGGTAGACCCCCTCCGACTCGATGGGGTTCTGGGTGGCCAGCACCAGGAACGGCTCGGGCACGGGAAAGCTGCGCCCGCCGATGGAGACCTGCCGCTCGGCCATCGCCTCCAGCAGGGCGGACTGCACCTTGGCCGGGGCCCGGTTGATCTCGTCGGCGAGCACCAGGTTCGCCATGATCGGGCCCAGCTCGATGTCGAAGTCCTCGCGCGACGCGCGGTAGATCCTGGTGCCGACGATGTCGGAGGGGACCAGGTCCGGGGTGAACTGGATCCGGGAGAAGGTGCCGCCGACCACGGTGGCCAGGGTCTGCGCGGCGAGCGTCTTGGCCACCCCGGGCACGCCTTCCAGGAGGCAGTGCCCGTCTGCGATGAGGGCGGTGAGCAGGCGCTCGACGAGCCGATCCTGCCCGACGATCACGCGTTTGACCTCGAAGAGCGTCTGTTCCAGCTCGGCCGGGGTCGCATCGGGATCGGCCGGGCTGGGCACGCTGGCCAGGGTGTCCGAGATGTCCGTCACGGTGCTTGCTTCCCGTGCCGACCGTCGGACAAACGTCGGATTATCGGCGCGGGGGTGACCCTTAGCGGCCCGAACCGGGACAACCCTCCCGACCCGGCACCCACACCCCGAGCGCGCGTCGCCCACGCCCCCTGAGAGCCCCGCGTCGGTGGGCGACGGCGGCGCGGCGGCGCCGGCCCCCACACCCAGGTGAGAGGGCCGGCGCCGTCAGGCGGTGCTCAGTTGGCGATGACCAGGTGGAACGGCCGGTCGGACGCGTTCCCCGACGAGCTGCGGGTCTGGACGAAGACCGCGTTCGGCGTCTGGAGCCGCGGCGCGACGGAGATCTCGCCGCCCGGGGGAACGTTGTACGGGTCGGTGGTGCCGATGGCGGCGTGGAACGTCTTCAGCGAGACGTTGTAGTTGAACAGCACCTGGTACTCGCCCGGGCCGTACCGGGTGGCGGAGACCACCTCGGGCGAGCCGCGGAGCAGGACGCCGTTGCTGGCGACGACGGCGGAGGCGACGGTGCCCGGCGCGCTCGCCTGCGCGGACGGGCCCTGCGCCAGCGCGGCCTTGGCCTTGCGCGCCTCGGCGGGACTCACCGCCGGCTGGCTGCCGGAGCCGGGCTGGCGGGCGGCCGGCTGGGCGACCTCGGCGGGTGCCTGCGCCGCCGGCTGGGCGACGGCGATCCCGCCTCCGGCCAGGGTGAGCGCCAGCGCGGCGAACGCCACCGCCACCGCCTTGCGTCGGAAGAGTGTGGTCATGACAGGTCTCCCTTTTGTTGACCGTGCGGATTCGACCGGACCCACTGGAAGCGGGACGGTCGACTTCCATTTTTTCGGGCCGGGAAATAGCGACAACCGCCTGGAGCCCACACCTTCAGGCCGCACCTAGATGTTGCCGCTTCAACGATTTCCACCGGCTCTGAGCAGGTATTACTACTCAGAGTTTCGACGTCTCAACCCACTGGAAGGTAGCACCGCGAAATGCGGTGGGTCAATAGTCGATCACGCCCAGTCAATTACTCGAATCGCAATCGCATAATTGTGAGAAGCGAACGCTGGACCATTCACGAGTGTGTCACGCGAACTGCTCCGGGGCCGCCGCGTGGGCGCGTTCGGGACCGCCGGACGGGTGCCCGGGCGCTATCCTCCGGCCGTGATCATCGAGACCGCGCGGCCTGCGACGGGCCGCCGGACGGCGCCGCTGCGCACCGCGCTCTGCTGGGCCGCCGTCGCGCCCGGGGCCGCCTGGGCGGCGGTACGACTGGGCGGTCTCGACCGGGGGCCGCTGGTGCAGCTGCTCGCCTTCACCCCGTACGCCGCTGGCGGGAGCCTCCTGCCGCTGGTGCTCGCGCTCGCCCTGCGGCGCCGGTGGCCCGCAGTGGTCGCGGCTCTGGTCACGGCGACCCTGGTGGCCGTGGTGGGGCCCCGGGCACTGCCGTCCGGCCAGCCCCCGGCCGGCGGGCCGACGGTGCGGCTGCTGACCGCCAACCTGCTCGCCGGGGCCGGCGACGCGCGGGCGCTGGTCGACCTGGTCCGACGGCACCGGGTCGACGTGCTCGCCGTGCAGGAGTTCACCCCGGACGCCGAGGCGGAGCTGGACCGGCTCGGCCTGCCCGGGCTGCTCCCTCACCGGCAGCTCCACCCGCAGACCGGCACCGTCGGCTCCGGCCTCTACGCGCGGTTCCCGATCAGCGACGGCGGCGTCCGGCACAACCGCGGCGGCTGGGGATTCGACCAGGCCTACGGCACGGTGGCGGTGCCCGGGGCGCCGGCGGTCCGGGTCGAGTCGGCGCACCCGTCGGCCCCGTACGCGGTGGACCAGGTCGGCCACTGGCGCGCCGACCTGGCCGCGCAGCCGCCCGCCACCCCGGACGGGCCGCTGCGGATCCTCGCCGGCGACTTCAACGCCACCCTCGACCACGCCCCGCTGCGCGCCCTGCTGGACACCGGCTACGTCGACGCCGCCGACCAGGTCGGCGCGGGCCTGGTCGGCACCTGGGGCCCGTACGACGGGGACCCGATCCCGCCGGTGACCATCGACCACGTGCTTGTCGACCGGCGGATCGCGGTGCGCGCGGTCACCGTGCACCCCGTGCGGGGCAGCGACCACCGCGCCGTCCTCGCCGAGCTGCGCCTCCCGGTCGGGTGAGGCCCCCGGCTGCTGGTGCGCGGGGGCCGGGGCGGCTCAGACCCGGGCGCGGTCGAGGCCGTAGGTGAGCGCGTCGACGAGGGCGTGCCAGGACGCCTCGACGACGTTGGGGTGCACGCCGACCGTGGTCCAGTCGCGGTTGCTGCCGTCGACCGTCTCCAGCAGCACCCGGGTCACCGCGCCGGTGCCGTGGGTGCCCTCCAGGATCCGCACCTTGTAGTCGGCCAGCTCGAAGTCGCGCAGCTCCGGGTAGTGCCGGGCCAGCCCGACCCGCAGCGCCTCGTCGAGGGCGTTGACCGGACCGTTGCCCTCGGCGGTGGCGATCACCCGCTCACCGCGTACGCGGATCTTGACGGTCGCCTCCGAGACCACCGCGCCGTCCTCCCGGTGTTCGACCAGCACCCGGTACGACTCCAACGCGAACGGCCTGGCAGGGGCGGTGTCCAGCTCCGAGCGGACCAGCAGCTCGAACGACGCGTCGGCGGCCTCGAACGACCAGCCGTCGGCCTCCAGCTCCTTGACCCGCCGGGTGACCCGCGACAGCGCCTCCGGATGGCCGGCCAGGTCCAGGCCGAGTTCACGGCTCTTGAGTTCGACGCTGGCCCGGCCGGCCATCTCGGTGACGAGGATCCGCATGTCGTTGCCCACCACCTGTGGGTCCACGTGGTTGTAGAGCAGCGGATCCACCTTGATCGCGCTCGCGTGCAGCCCCGCCTTGTGGGCGAAGGCCGCGGCCCCGACGTACGCCTGGTGGGTGTCGGGGGCGATGTTGGCGATCTCGGCGATGGCGTGGGAGACCCGCACCATCTGCCCCAGGCAGCCCTCCGGTAGGACGGGCAGCCCGAGCTTGAGTTGGAGGTTGGCGACCACGGCGAAGATGTCGGCGTTGCCGGGGCGCTCGCCGTAGCCGTTGGCGGTGCCCTGGAAGTGGCGCACCCCCGCCTCCACGGCGGCGACGGTGTTGGCCACCGCGCAGGCCGTGTCGTTCTGGCAGTGGATGCCGAGCAGTTCCGGGCCGACCCCGAGCCGCGCGGTCAGGTCGGCGATGGCGGCGGTCACCTGGGAGGGCAGCATCCCGCCGTTGGTGTCGCAGAGCACCACCCGCTCGGCGCCGGCGGCGAGGGCGGTCTCCACGACGGCGGCCGTGTACGCCGGGTCGGACCGGTAGCCGTCGAAGAAGTGCTCCCCGTCGACGAAGACCCGGCGCCCCTCGGCCACCAGGTGCGCCACCGTGTCGCGGACCATCGCCAGGTTCTCGGATCCGGTGGTGCGCAGCGCCCGCTCGACGTGCCGCAGGTCCGCCTTGGCGACCAGGGCGATCGCCGGCGTCTGCGCGTCGAGCAGGCCGCGGACCTGTGGATCCTCGCCGACGGGCACCCCGGCCCGCCGGGTGGCCCCGAACGCGACCAGCAGCGCGTGCTTCAGGTCGAGTTCGGCGCGCGCCCGACGGAAGAACTCGGTGTCCTTCGGCACCGCGCCCGGCCAGCCTCCCTCGATGAAGCCGACCCCGAACTCGTCGAGCAGGCGGGCCACCGCGAGCTTGTCGACCACCGAGTAACTGAGCCCCTCGCGCTGGGCGCCGTCGCGCAGCGTGGTGTCGTACACCTGGAACGTCATCAGGGAGTCCTTTCGGGGAGCAACAAAAAGACCCCCCGCGGATGCGGGAGGTCTGCGCGCTCGGCGGAGGGGAGGCCGGCGCGCTAGGTGCGAATAATCAGGTCGGTGCTGGTCACGATCGCCACTCTGCCATCCGGGACCCGGTTTTGGGAGGCGCAATCCACATGGCGGGACGGTGACGGAGGGTCCCGATACCGCACGGGTGACCGGCTCGCCGGCACGACCCGCCGCCGGTGATCGACTTCACAAGTCACCCGGCCGCCGACCGGCGGAAACGGAGCTGCGGAAGTATCTGGAACCGATCCAGTTACCGGCCTCGTGCCGCTGTCAAGGAGGACCTGTGCTCACTGTCGGTGACCGCTTCCCCGAGTACGAACTCACCGCCTGCGTGTCGCTGGACGCCGACAAGGCGTTCGAGTCGATCGACCACAAGTCGCACCAGGGGAAGTGGCGCGTCGTCTTCTTCTGGCCGAAGGACTTCACCTTCGTCTGCCCGACCGAGATCGCGGAGTTCGGCCGGCTGAACGAGGAGTTCGCCGACCGGGACGCCCAGGTCCTCGGCGTGTCGGTGGACAACGAGTTCGTCCACTACGCGTGGCGCAAGGACCACCCGGACCTGCGCGAGCTGCCGTTCCCGATGCTGAGCGACGTCAAGCGTGAGCTGACCGCCGCCTGCGGCGTGCTCGGCGAGGACGGCGTGGCCCAGCGCGCGACCTTCATCGTCGACCCGGACAACGAGATCCAGTTCGTCATGGTGACCGCCGGCTCGGTCGGCCGCAACGTCTCCGAGGTGCTGCGGGTGCTCGACGCCCTCCAGACCGACGAGCTCTGCCCGTGCAACTGGAACAAGGGCGGCGAGACCCTGGACGCCACCAAGCTCCTCGCCGGCGCCGGGGCCTGACCATGGGTCTGGACGCGGTCAAGGCGGCGCTGCCCGAGTACGCCAAGGACATCAAGCTCAACCTCGGCTCCACCATCGCCACCAGCACGCTGAAGCCGGAGCAGGCGTGGGGCACCGCCCTGGCCTGTGCCGTCGCGGCGCGCAACCCGGTGGTGCTGCGCGAGATCGCGGCCGAGGCGGCCACCCACCTCGGGCCGGAGGCGGTCGAGGCCGCCAAGGGCGCCGCCGCGATCATGGCGATGAACAACGTCTACTACCGGGCCAAGCACCTGATCGGCGACGAGCAGTACCAGTCGATCCCGGCGCGGCTGCGGATGCAGATCATCGCCAAGCCGGGCGTGGACAAGGCCGACTTCGAGCTCTGGTGCCTGGCGGTCTCGGCGATCACCGGCTGCGGGGTGTGCCTGGAGTCGCACGAGAAGACCCTGCGCAGCGCGGGCTTCAGCCGCGAGCAGGTGCACGAGGGACTGCGCATCGCCGCCGTCGTGCACGCCGCCGCGGTGACCCTGGACGCCCAGGCCGCGCTCGCCTGACGGGTACCACACGCAGGGCCGGTGCCGCGATGCGGCGCCGGCCCTGCGCCGTCCCCGGCACCGGCCCCGCCGTTTCCGGTGGCGACGGCCCGGGTAGCTCCTCGGGAGCAGACGAGAGACACCCGGACCGGCGAGACGACTGGCGACAGTCGGGGCAGGAGTTGTCAGATGGACAGGCTCGACCCGCACAGCACCCACGGCAGCCCGGACCCGCTGCGCGGCGGCGGCCAGGGCGAGTTCGCCGGCGGCGCCCCGGCCGGCACGTTCGACCCGTGGCGCTACCGCGACACCGCGAGGGTCGCCGACGCCGACCTGGTCGGCTACAAGGTCGAGGCCACCGACGGCGGCATCGGCAAGATCGACAGCGCCAGTCACGAGGTCAACGACAGCTACCTCGTGGTGGACACCGGGCCGTGGATCTTCGGCCGGAAGGTCATGATCCCGGCCGGCACCGTCAACCACGTCGACCACGACGAGCGCAAGGTGCACGTCGACAGGAGCAAGGACCAGATCAAGGCCGCCCCGGAGTACGACGAGACCGCCGACACCGACCCCACCTACCGGGACCGCCTCGGCGGCTACTACGACGAGACGTACTCGGCCATCCCGCCCGGCACCGCCCGCTGACCGGCACGGCGCGCGACGGCCTCCCGCAGATCGTGGGAGGCCGTTACCGTGTCAGCGTGGACTCCATCGAGGTCGGTCGCCGGATCCCCTTCTCCACGACGTTCAACTTCCGCGACGTGGGCGGCCACGTCGGCCACGACGGCCGCACGGTGCGCCCGGGGCGGCTCTACCGCTCCGACTCCCTGCACCGCATCGACGACACCGACCGGGAGGCGTTCGCCGCCCTCGGCGTCCGCACGGTCATCGACCTGCGCCGCCCGTACGAGGTGGAGCGCGACGGCCGCGTCCCCCACTTCGACGGCCTGACCTGGCGCAACATCCACCCGGAGCACGCGGAGTGGGGCGAGCGGCCCTACCGTCCCGGCACCGACCTGGCCCGTTACCTGGCCGACCGGTACGCCGACCTCGCCGGGACGGGCACCGCCGGGCTCGCCGAGGCGATCGGGCTGATCGCCGACGACGCCAGCGCCCCTTTGGTCGTGCACTGCGTCGCCGGGAAGGACCGCACGGGCATCGTCTGCGGGCTCACCCTCGCGGTGCTCGGCGTCGCCGACGACGAGATCGCCGCCGACTACGCCCTGAGCACCGAGGCCGGCGAGCGGTACCGCGCCTGGTTCGAGGCCACCGGCCAGCGGGCGGGGCACACCCTGCCGGTGCTGACCTGCCCCGCCGAGGCCATGACGCTCTTCCTCGCCGAGCTGCGGGAGGCCCACGGCTCGGTGGAGGGCTACCTGCGCCACGCCGGCGTCACCGACGCCCAACTCGCCGCGCTGCGCGAGCACCTGCTGACCTGACCCCGCCCTCCCGTGACGGCGCCGCCCCCGCACCGGGCGGCGCGGGGGCGGGACGGTGCCGTCGGGGGCGGATCAGAGGATGCGGCGGACCCAGCCGTGCGGGTCGTCGGCCCTGCCCCGCTGGAGGTCGACGAGCTGCTGGCGCAGGGCCGTCGTGACCCGCCCGGGCTCGCCGCCACCCACCAGGAACTCGCCGTCGGGGAAGCGCACCCGCCCGATCGGGGTGACGACCGCGGCGGTGCCGCAGGCGAACACCTCGCGGAGCCGGCCGCTCGCGGCGTCCGCCTGCCAGTCGGCGAAGCTCACCGGCCGCTCCTCGATCCGGTGCCCGGCGTCGGCGGCCAGGGTGAGCACCGACTCCCGGGTGATGCCGGGCAGGATCGTGCCGGTCAGCGGCGGGGTGACCACGGTGTCGTCGTCGTAGACGAAGAACACGTTCATGCCGCCCAGCTCGTCGACGTGGCGCCGCTCCACCGCGTCCAGGAAGACCACCTGG
This sequence comes from Micromonospora sp. NPDC049060, assembly GCF_040649055.1. Taxonomy (NCBI): domain Bacteria; kingdom Bacillati; phylum Actinomycetota; class Actinomycetes; order Micromonosporales; family Micromonosporaceae; genus Micromonospora; species Micromonospora sp. NPDC049060. Next base: position 28,665 of record NZ_JBEZEV010000040.1, on the reverse strand, counting down.
TCGCAGCCGTGCTCGATCGCCTCGGCCTGCGCCACCAGCGAGGCGGCGTAGTTGCCGCCGCACTTCGCGGCGCCGGTGCCGCCCGGGGCGGCCCGGGTGTAGTCCGGGGAGACCCAGACCGTCACCGGCTTCACCCCGCCGGAGAAGTACGCCCCGACCGGGGAGGCGATCACCACGTAGAGGTATTCGTTGGCAGGCCGGACGCCGAGGAACACCTCGCTGGCGAACATGAACGGCCGCAGGTAGAGGCTGCCGTCCTCGCCCTCGGGGATCCAGCCCTGGTCGGCGTCCACGAGCTGACGCAGCGAGTCGACGAACGTCTCCTCGGGCAGCGGCGGCATCGCCATGCGCCGGGCGGAGGCGGCGAACCGGGCGGCGTTGGCCTCCGGGCGGAACATGGTGACCCCGCCGTCGGCCGTCCGGTAGGCCTTCAGCCCCTCGAAGATCTCCTGCGCGTAGTGCAGCACCGCGGCGGCCGGGTCCATCGGGATCGGCGCCCGCGCCTCGACCCGGGCGTCGTACCAGCCCTTGCCGTCGGCGTAGCGGATGGTGACCATGTGGTCGGTGAAGACCCGCCCGAACCCCGGGTTGGCCAGCAGGGCGGCCCGGTCGGCGACGGATACCGGCGCGGGATTCGGACGGATCTCGAAGTCGAGCTTGTCACCACCGCTCATCGCGCTGACCTCCCTGCGGGACTACGGCACACGGGTCCGCATGCCGAGAAAACTGGTGCGAGAAACTTACCCCGAACGGTCGTTCAGCGGGTAGCGCCGCCCGGCGTACCGGCAGCGCCGGGCGGGTGCGCGCCGCCGGACCGGGGTGCGGCCGGGCAGCCTCGCCGGACCGGTGAGGCCGGGCGGCGTCGCCGGACCGGGGTGCGGCCGGCGGCGTCGTCGGGACCTCGGGGTGGGTGGCCGGCGGCCTCAGGAGGTGGCGTACCCGGCCAGCCGGTCGCCGACCTCCTCGGTGCGCAGTGCCGCGCCCGAGGTCCGGGCGGCCAGCTCCACGCCCACCGCGGCGGTGACCCGGGCGGCGGCGTCGGCGTGCCCGAGCTGGTCGAGCAGCAGGGCCGCCGAGAGTACGGCCGCCACCGGGTCGGCCACGCCGCGCCCGGCGATGTCCGGCGCGGAGCCGTGTACCGGCTCGAACATCGAGGGGTACGCCCCCTCGGGGTTGATGCTGCCGCTGGCGGCCAGCCCGATCCCGCCGGTGACGGCGGCGGCGATGTCGGTGAGGATGTCGCCGAACAGGTTGTCGGTGACCACCACGTCGTAGCGCTGCGGCTGGGTGACCAGGAACATCGCGGCGGCGTCGACGTGCTGGTACTCCGTGGTCACGTCGGGGTGCTCGGCCGCCACGGCCTCGAACGCGCGCGCCCACAGCGAACCGGCGTGGGTGAGCACGTTGGTCTTGTGCACGAGGGTGACCTTGCGCCGCTCCCGGCGCGTGGCGCGGGCGAAGGCGTCGCGGATCACCCGCTCCACGCCGTGCCGGGTGTTCAGGCTCTCCTCGGTGGCGACCTCCGCCGGGGTGCCCCGGTGCAGCGCGCCGCCGGCGCCGGCGTAGAGGCCCTCGGTGCCCTCGCGGACCACCACCAGGTCGACCTCGCCGGGCTTGACGCTGGCCAGCGGCCCGGCCACGCCGGGCCAGAGCCGCGACGGGCGCAGGTTGACGTACTGGTCGAAGGCGAAGCGCAGCTTGAGCAGCAGGCCCCGCTCCAGCACGCCCGGCGGCACGGTCGGGTCGCCGACGGCGCCGAGCAGGATCGCGTCGTGCCCGGCCAGCTCGGTGAGCACCGAGTCGGGCAGCACCTCGCCGGTGCGGTGCCAGCGGGCGGCGCCGAGGTCGTACTCGGTGGCGTCCACCCCCGGCAGCACGGCGTCGATGACCTTGCGGGCCTGCGCGACCACCTCGGGTCCGATCCCGTCCCCGGCCACCACCGCGATCCGTGCCACGTCCCTGTGCTCCCTCGCCTAGCCGTTTCGTCCGACCGTACGCCGCCGTCCCGCCTCCCGGTACGGACCTTCCAGAATGCGGGAAAGGAGGATGCACAGGATCCTCCCAGGTGGCATTCATGGGGAGGCCATCTCCGCTGCCTAGCGTGATGACGAGCGGGTCAAGGGGGGCCCGTGACGGAGGCCGCGAGGACGCGGCCGGCGTCAGCGAGGGAGCAGTGTCATGCGGATCGACCAGCAGCCACGGACCCGATGGGTGGACCAGTCGGCCTTCCAGCCGCGCCGGCCGGACCTGCGGCTGGGCGCCCGCAGTCACCGCGTGGACCGCTCCGGCACGGTCGGCGACGACCGCATCGCCGTCCAGCACACCGTGCGGACCTCCACGGCGGAATACTCGCTGCTGCTCAACGCCCCCGAGTGGCTGGGCCGTCGCGGTGTCGGGGAGGCGCTGCGGGACGCGGTGGCGGAACTGCGGGCCATCGACCTCACCTACGGCCCGAGCCGGCCGGAGAGCCTGGTCTCCCGGCTGCGCCGGGGCGAGATCAGCCCCGACTCGTACCCGCCGCTGGCCGACCTGGTGGACCGCTGCGCGGCGATGCGGGCGGCCACCGACGGCTGGTTCGACGCCTGGGCGGTGCCCGGCGGCTTCGACCCCGGCGGCCTGCTCGGCGGGTGGGCGGTGGAGCGGGCCGCCGCCCGGCTGCGGGCCGCCGGCATCCACGACTACGCCGTGCTCAGCGGCGCCGACCTGGTCGTCCGCGGGCACGCGGCGCACGGCGGCCCGTGGCGGGTGGCGGTGCACCATCCGACGGACCAGCACCGGGCGCCGCTCGTGCTGGAGATGACCGCGGGCGCGGTCGGCACCTCGGGGGTGAGCGGCCGGCAGGGCCACGTGGTGGACCCGCACACCGGGGAGCCCGCCGACCAGCTGGCCGCCGCGACGGTCGTCGGGCCGGACCTCGCCGTCGCCGACGCCTACGCCACCGCGCTCTACGCCGCCGGGCCGGCCGGGCTGGACTGGTTCCGCGACGGGTCGGACTACCGCGTGCTCTTCGCCCACCGCCGCTGAGCCGGTCCGCGTCGGCCCGGCGGGTGGGCCGGGCGCGCGATCGGCCCCCACGGTCTCGGCAACGACCGTGAGGGCCGGTCAGCGACGAGTGCGCGTGGCTCGCGCAATCGAGGGGTGCGGGCCGGTCAGCCGGACGTCGACCTCGTCACCCGAAGACGGGCCCACGCCGCGAGCTCGGCCAGTGACCGCACAGATACGCTAGCGAATCGACGCAACTCAACGCAAGGGTCTCCACAGCGGACCGTCGTGACTGGAGCGTGCCGATCCGGGCCGGCGGGCCGATTTCGACGCGGAGATCGTCGGATGGCACGCTGTCCGCCGTGAGTTTCGACCTGAGCGTGTGGGCCCTGGCGGACGGGGCGACACCCGAGGACGTACGGGCGGCGGTGCTGCGGTGCCGGCAGGGACAGCACGTCGACCGGTACCCGGACCCGCGGGTGGTGGCCTTCTACCGCGCCATCACCGGCAGCTACCCGGACCGGCCGGCCGGCCCCGGCACCCCGTGGGCGGTGGCGCCGCTGCACGCGGCCAGCGACCACGTCGAGCTGAACCTGCACCCGACCTGCGAGGACCAGGTGCTGCTCGACATCGAACGGCTGGCCGGCGCGTACGACCTGATGCTCTTCGACGCGCAGGACGGCTCGGTCTACCCGCCGCCGGCGCGGCTGCCCGGCTGACCACTTCCCGGAGACGACGAGGGGCCCGGCGGATCGCCGGGCCCCTGCTGTCGCACGCTCAGGTCACTCGTCGCGCAGGTCCGCCGCGCTGGCCGCGACCGCGCCGATCGACTCCGCCGCCGAGGTGAGCAGGTCCGCGCCGAGCGCCTGGTCGACCGTGAGGGTCATCAGGGTCTCGCCGCCGGCCTCGCGCCGGGCCACCTGCATCGCCGCGATGTTGACGCCGGCCTCGCCGAGCAGCGTCCCGACCGTGCCGACCACGCCCGGGCGGTCGACGTAGCGCAGGAAGACCAGGATGCCCTCCGCGCCGATCTCCACGTCGAAGCCGTCGACCTCGGTGAGCTTGAGGACGTCGCGGCCGCCGGCGGTGGTCACCGTGCCGGAGACGCTGACCGTACGGCCGTCGGGCAGCGCGCCGCGGACGGTGACCAGGCTGGGGTGGTCGACCGAGTCGGACTGGGCGACCAGCGTGACCTCGACGCCGCGCTCGGCGGCCAGGTGCGGCGCGTTGACGTAGGTGACCTGCTCCTCGACCACCGAGCTGAACAGCCCCTTGGTGGCGGCGAGCTTCAGCACCGACACGTCGTGGTTGATGATCTCGCCGCGCACCTCGACGGTGACGCTGGCGGCCACCCCGCCCGCGACGGCGGTGAAGGCCCGGCCGAGCTTCTCGGCCAGCGGCAGCAGCGGGCGTACGTCCTCGGCGACCACGCCGCCGGCCTGCACGTTCACGGCGTCCGGCACGAACTCGCCCTGCAACGCCAGCTTCACGCTCTTGGCCACGGCCAGGCCGGCCTTGTCCTGCGCCTCACCGGTGGAGGCGCCCAGGTGCGGGGTGGCGACCACGTTGTCGAACGCGAACAGCGGCGAGGAGGTGCAGGGCTCCTTGGCGTAGACGTCCACGCCCGCGCCGGCGACCCGGCCCTCGGCGATCGCGTCGGCCAGGGCCTGCTCGTCGACGAGCCCGCCCCGGGCGGCGTTGACGATCCGGACGCCGGGCTTGACGACGGCCAGCTCCTTCTCGCCGATCAGGCCCACGGTCTCCGGGGTCTTCGGCAGGTGGATCGAGATGAAGTCGCTCTCCCGCAGCAGCTCCTCCAGGCCCACCAGGCGGACGCCGAGCTGGGCCGCGCGGGCCGGCTGGATGTAGGGGTCGTACGCGATCAGCCGGGTGCCGAAGGCGGCGATCCGCTGGGCGAAGAGCACGCCGATGCGGCCGAGGCCGACCACGCCGACGGTCTTGCCCTGGATCTCGACGCCTGTGTACTTCGACCGCTTCCACTCCCCCGCCTTCAGCGCGGCGCTGGCGCTGGCGGTGTTGCGGGCCACCGCGAGCAGCAGCGCGAGGGCCTGCTCCGCGGCGGAGACGATGTTGGAGGTGGGGGCGTTGACGACCATGACGCCCCGCGCGGTGGCGGCCGGCACCTCGACGTTGTCCAGACCCACACCCGCCCGGGCGACGACCTTCAGCCGGGGCGCGGCGGCGATCGCCTCGGCGTCGATCTGGGTGGCGCTGCGCACGATCACGGCGTCGGCCTCGGAGAGCGCCGAGAGCAGGGCCGGACGGTCGGTGCCGTCGACGTGACGGACGTCGAAGTCGTGGGCGAGCACCTCGATGGCGGCGGGGGCGAGTTCTTCGGCGATCAGTACGACAGGAGTCATTGGTCCTCGTAGTTGTCGTCAGAGGTGGGCCGGGCTGCGGGACGCCGCGCTGCGCCCTGCGCTGATCCGGGCCATGGCCGTCAGGTGCCGGCTACGCACCTACCCCGCGATCGTAGGGGGCCGGCCGGCCGGCATGTCCCGGACTACGGGGTGAGTGCCCTCACAACGGGTGACGACGCGCCGGTGGACGACGCGCAGCGTGGCGGTGCGCACAGGGAGCGGCCCGGTCCGGGCGCCGGGGAGAGCGCCCGGGCCGGGCCGCCGGGGGTGTGCGTCAGGCGGTCTCGGTGATCGGGCGGTCGACCCAGCTCATCATGCCGCGCAGCTTGCTGCCGGTCTCCTCGATCGGGTGCGCCGCGCCCTCGGCCTGCCACTTGCTGAAGTTGGGCCGGCCGGCCTCGTCCTCGGCCACCCACTCCCGGGCGAACTCGCCGGACTGGACCTCGCTGAGGATCTTGCGCATCTCCTCCTTGACCCGGGCGTCGATGACGCGCGGGCCGCGGGAGAGGTCGCCGTACTCGGCCGTGTCGGAGATGCTGTAGCGCATCTTCGCGATGCCGCCCTCGTACATGAGGTCGACGATCAGCTTCAGCTCGTGCAGGCACTCGAAGTAGGCCACCTCGGGGGCGTAGCCCGCCTCGGTTAGCACCTCGAAGCCGGTCTGCACGAGCGCCGCCGCGCCGCCGCAGAGCACCGCCTGCTCGCCGAAGAGGTCGGTCTCGGTCTCCTCGGTGAAGGTGGTCCGGATGACGCCGGCCCGGGTGCCGCCGATGCCCTTGGCGTACGACAGGGCCAGCGCGAGGGCGCTGCCGCTGGCGTCCTGCTCGACGGCGACCAGGCAGGGCACGCCCTTGCCGTCGGCGTACTGGCGGCGGACCAGGTGGCCCGGGCCCTTCGGCGCGACCATCGCCACGTCGACGTCGGCCGGCGGCTTGATCAGGCCGTAGCGGATGTTGAAGCCGTGGCCGAAGAAGAGCGCCTTGCCCGGGGCCAGGTTCGGCGCGATCGACTCGGCGTAGATGCTGCGCTGGGCGGTGTCCGGCGCGAGGATCATGATGACGTCGGCCTCGGCCGCCGCGTCGGCCGGCGTGAGCACCCGCAGGCCCTGCTCCTCGGCCTTGGCCCGGCTCTTGGAGGCCTCCGGCAGACCGATCACCACGTCGACCCCGGAGTCGCGCAGCGACAGCGCGTGGGCGTGGCCCTGGCTGCCGTACCCGATCACCGCCACCTTGCGGCCCTGGATCAGGCCCAGGTCGGCATCGTCGTCGTAGTACACCTCAACGCTCATGATTTCCCTTTCGTACGGCGGCCCGGGCGGCCCGTCGTGGATCTGTGCGGTGTCGGTCCCAGGCGGCGCCACGCGCCGGCACTGGTCGGGCGGTCCCGGCCGGCGCGGGCGCCGGCCGGGTCGGGGTCAGGCGGCCCGGAGCGAGGGTCCGGCGGTGATGGAGCGCGAGCCGCGCCCGATCGCCACCAGCCCGGACTGGACCATCTCCTTGATCCCGAACGGTTCGAGGTCGCGCAGCAGCGCGTCGAGCTTGTCCGGGGTGCCGGTGGCCTCGATGGTCAGCGTGTCCGGCGCCACGTCGACCACCCGGGCCCGGAACAGGCCCACCGTCTCCAGCACCTGGGCCCGGGCGGCGCGGTCGGCGCGCACCTTGACCAGGAGCAGCTCCCGGGCGACCGAGACCTGCGGGTCCAGCTCGACGATCTTGAGCACGTTGACCAGCTTGTTGAGCTGCTTGGTGACCTGCTCCAGCGGGGACGACTCGGCGTTGACCACGATGGTGATCCGCGAGACGTCCGGGTTCTCGGTCTCCCCGACGGCGAGACTGTCGATGTTGAAGCCGCGCCGGGAGAACAGCCCGGAGACCCGGGCCAGGACGCCCGGCTTGTTCTCCACCAGGACGCTCAGGGTGTGCATGGTCATCAGATGTCATCCTCGTCGAAGGCCGGGCGGACGCCCCGGGCGAACATGATCTCGTCGTTGCTGGTGCCGGCGGCGACCATCGGCCATACCATGGCGTCCTTGCCGACGACGAAGTCGATGACCACCGGGGCGTCGTCGATCGCCATCGCGGCGGCGATGGTCGCGTCGACGTCCTCGGCGTTCTCGCAGCGCAGGCCCACGCAGCCGAGCGCCTCCGCGAGCTTCAGGAAGTCGGGGATGCGGTGCTTGTGGGTGCCGAGGTCGGTGTTGGAGTAGCGCTCCCCGTAGAACAGGGTCTGCCACTGCCGCACCATGCCGAGGTTGCCGTTGTTGATCACGGCGATCTTGACCGGGATGCCCTCCAGCGCGCAGGTGGCCAGCTCCTGGTTGGTCATCTGGAAGCAGCCGTCGCCGTCGATCGCCCACACCACCGTGTCGGGCTTGCCGACCTTGGCGCCCATCGCCGCCGGCACCGCGTAGCCCATCGTGCCGAGGCCGCCGGAGTTCAACCAGGTGTACGGCTTCTCGTAGGAGATGAACTGCGAGGCCCACATCTGGTGCTGGCCGACCCCCGCGACGTAGATCGCGTCCGGGCCGACGAGCTCGCCGAGCCGCTTGATCACATACTGCGGGGAGAGGGTGCCGTCGGCCGGCTCCTCGTAGCCCAGCGGGTACCGCTTGCGCAGGTCGTCGAGCTGGGTCCACCAGTCGGCGAGGTCGGCACGCCGGCCGGCCGCCTGCTCGTTGGTCACCGCCGCGATCAGCTCGTCGATGACGTGCCGGGCGTCGCCGACGATCGGGACGTCCGCGTGCCGGTTCTTGCCGATCTCGGCCGGGTCGATGTCGGCGTGCACCACCGCCGCGTCCGGGGCGAACGAGTCCAGCTTGCCGGTGACCCGGTCGTCGAAGCGGGCGCCCAGGGCCACGATCAGGTCGGCCTTCTGCAGGCCGTAGACCGCGGAGACCGTGCCGTGCATGCCGGGCATGCCCAGGTGCTGCGGGTGCGAGTCGGGGAACGCGCCGAGGGCCATCAGCGTGGTGACCACCGGGATCCCGGTCAGCTCGGCCAGCCGGCGCAGCCCCTCCGTGGCGCCGGCCTTCAGCACGCCGCCACCGACGTAGAGCACCGGGCGCCGGGCGGTGGCCATCAGCCGGGCCGCCTCGCGGATCTGCTTGCCGTGCGGGTGCAGGGTCGGGCGGTAGCCGGGCAGGTCCAGCGTCGGCGGCCAGGTGAAGGTGGTGGGCGCCTGGAGGACGTCCTTGGGGATGTCGACCAGGACCGGCCCGGGCCGGCCGGTGGCGGCCAGGTGGAACGCCTCGGCCAGCACCCGGGGGATCTCCTCGGCCTCCTGCACCAGGAAGTTGTGCTTGGTGACCGGCAGGGTGATGCCCTGGATGTCCGCCTCCTGGAAGGCGTCCGTGCCGATCGAGGGCCGCGCGACCTGACCGGTGATCGCCACGATCGGCACCGAGTCCATGTACGCGTCGGCGATCGGGGTGACCAGGTTCGTCGCGCCGGGACCGGAGGTGGCCATGCAGACCCCCACCCGGCCGGTCGCCTGGGCGTAGCCCGTCGCCGCGTGCCCGGCGCCCTGCTCGTGGCGGACCAGGATGTGCCGGACGGTGGAGTCGTAGAGCGGGTCGTACGCCGGCAGGATGGCGCCGCCCGGGATGCCGAAGACGACGTCGACGCCGAGCGCCTCGAGGGACCGCACGAGCGAACCGGCGCCGCTGACCTGGGCCGGAGCGGGTGTGCGTACCCCCGGAACAGCCGGGGTGGCCGCGGTGCGGGCGGCGCCGGCGTGCTCGGCGTCGCTCGCGGGCTCGGCGACCGTGCGGGCCCGCCGGGCGGAGTGGGCGAGTGTCTCTGGCGTGGGTCTCGTCATGGCGGTTCAGGCCTTCGGCTGGAGTGGGTGCGGCTGTTCGAGCGGGTGACGCGGGCGACGCCCGGCGTCGATGGGTCCGACGGCAACAAAAAAGCCCTCGTGCAGGTTGCACGGGGCCAGCGCACTCTCGACATGGAGAGTGCGCTCAGGTAAGTACTCGCAGCGACCGGTACGACGACATGCGGCAAGCCTGACGCATCTCACGCGATGAGTCAACTGATCCCACATGTTGGTTCACGGACCGCCGGGTTTCACCCGTCCGGGGCGCTAGGAACCCTGCTCCACCTGCGCGGACCCCGGCCCGGAGGGGCGCGGGGCGGGCAGCGTCGGCAGCCGCCGGGGCGGCGGCGCCGCGGGCGGGCCGGCCGGGGCGGGCGTCGGGGCCGGGCGGGCCCCCGGGGACGTGGCCGCCTCCAGCATCGCCTCCAGGTGCTCGGCCGGCACGCCCCAGCCGAAGAGCGCTCCCTGGCCGAACCGGCAGCCGGCGGCGACCACGGCGGCCAGCTCCGTCGGCGTGGTCACCCCCTCGGCGATGACCTCCAGACCGAGCTGGTGGCCGAGGCGCATGACGATGTCGACCATCGGCGCGAACGCCGGGCCGTCCCGGCCCACCGGACGCACCGGCTCGTGCTCCGCGACCAGCCCGTGGTCGATCTTGAGGATGTCGATCGGCAGGCGGCGCAGCTGGCCGAGCGAGGAGTATCCGGCGCCGAAGTCGTCCAGCGCGATCCGGACACCCGTCAGCCGCAGCGCCGTCAGCCGCCGGATCAGCTCGTCCAGGTCCGTCGCGACGGCGTGCTCGGTGACCTCCAGCACCAGCCGCTGCGGCGGCACCCGGTGGGCGCGCAGCGCCTCGGCGACCTGGACCACGTATTCCGGGGCGTGCAGCTCGCGGGGGGACACGTTGACCGAGACCCACACGTCGTGGCCGTCGGCCAGCCAGCGGGAGAGCTGGTGGCACGCCTGGTGCAGCACCCAGGCGCCCAGCTTGGCGATCATCCCGCACTCCTCGGCCAGCGGGATGAACTCGTCCGGGCCGACCTTGCCCAGCACCGGGTGCCGCCAACGCAGCAGCGCCTCCGCGCCGACCGGGCGCACCGAGGGCAGCGAGGCGACCGGCTGGAACACCAGGCGCAGCTCGTCGCGCTCGATCGCGCCGCGCAGCTCGTGCTCCAGCGTGGTACGCCGGCGCAGCAGCTGGTCGTACGCGGCGTCGTAGCGCTCGATCCGGTTCTTGCCGCGCTGCTTGGCGTAGCGCAGTGCCAGGTCGGCGTGGCGCAGCAGCAGCTCCACGTCGGGCTCGCCCGTCCAGCCGGCCACCCCGATGCTCACCGACAGGAAGACCGGCCCCTCCGGCTGCTCGTAGGCGCGCCCGAGCACCCCGAGCAGGCGCTCGGCGACCCGGTCCGCGTCGGCCGGCTGGCCGTGCATCAGCACCGCGAACTCGTCGCCGCCGAGCCGGGCCGCCACGTCGCCGGGGCGCAGGTTGGCGCGCAGCCGCTCGCCGACCTCGGCCAGCACCGCGTCGCCCACGTCGTGGCCGCGCATGTCGTTGACGTGCTTGAAGCCGTCGAGGTCGAGCCCGAGCAGCACGCAGGGGACGCCGGCCTCGGCGCACCGGTGCAGCGCCTGCAACAGCCCCCGCCGGTTGGCCAGCCCGGTGAGCTGGTCGGTGTGTGCCAGCTCGCGGAAGTGCGCCTCCCGCTCGGCCAGCCGCCGGGCGTAGCCGCGCACGTCGTGCAGCGTGAGGTACTGCCGGGTCACCAGGGCGAAGCCCTCCACGCTGCCGGCGACGATGCCGAGCGCGTCGAACCGGCCGTCCTGGAGCAGGTGGTACATCGCCGAGGCGGCCATGGCGAACATCGGGACGAACGCGTACGCGCCGTCGCGGCGGATCAGGTCGGGGGGCGGCCGGTCCGCCGCGTCCGGGCGGCGGGCGGCCGACGCGGCGGCGACCAGGCCGGCGGCGAGCACTCCCGCCCCGGCCAGCGCCATGCCCGGCCCGGCCTGGCAGAGACCGGTGGCGATGCCGAGCCCGCCGCAGGTCACGGCGGTGGCCCCGGCGCCGACCCAGGCGGCGCGACCGCGCGGCGGCGGGGCACGGAAGGCCACGATCAGGGCGAGCCCGGCCGTCAGGACCGCGCTGACCGTGGCGAGCAGGATCGGCACGCAGGCCACCGGGGTGGCGTCGCCGAGCAGCCGGGTGGGCTCGGAGAAGACCACCCAGCCGACGAACCAGAACGCCGTCGCCATCACCAGGCCGTCGAGCGCCAGCCGGACGGTGGCCGCCGCCGTGGCGGCCACGCCCGGCAGCCGGAGCAGCCCGGCGGAGAAGAGCAGCCCGCTGGTCGCCGTGCCGATCGCCACGACGCCGGCCCAGCCGGTGTGCCCGTCCGGGGTGTGCCCCGCGTGCCCGGCGGTGGCGAGCGCCACGGCCGCCCCGACCAGCAGGGTGACCAGCGCCACCCCGGACGCGGCGGCGAGCAGCGCGTACGCCTGCCGGTGCGGCCCGGCGCCGCGCCGGGCGCCGACGGCCGACAGCGCGGCGGCCGCCGCGGCGACCAGCCCGCACAGCACCGCGACCGCGACCATGCCCGGGGGGAACTGCACGTCCCAACTGTGCCGGATGCGCGCGCGGCGTGGGGGCCCGGGTGTGCAACCTTTGGGACACGTCGCGCACGGCGGCCGGGCGTCCCGGCGGCGGTGTAACACTTGTGGGCATGCCTGAGCTGCGGTCGAAGACCTCCACGCACGGTCGGACGATGGCCGGCGCCCGGGCCCTCTGGCGGGCCACCGGGATGACCGACGACGACTTCGGCAAGCCGATCGTCGCCATCGCCAACAGCTTCACCCAGTTCGTACCCGGTCACGTGCACCTCAAGGACATGGGTGGGCTGGTCGCCGAGGCGGTGGCGGAGGCCGGCGGCGTGGGCCGCGAGTTCAACACGATCGCCGTGGACGACGGCATCGCCATGGGCCACGGCGGCATGCTCTACTCCCTGCCCAGCCGGGAGCTGATCGCCGACGCGGTGGAGTACATGGTCAACGCGCACTGCGCCGACGCCCTGGTCTGCATCTCGAACTGCGACAAGATCACCCCGGGCATGCTGCTGGCCGCCCTGCGGCTGAACATCCCGGCCGTCTTCGTCTCCGGCGGGCCGATGGAGGCCGGCAAGACCGTGGCGATCGAGGGCGTCGTGCACTCCAAGATCGACCTGATCGACGCGATGATCGCCTCCTCCAACGAGGCCGTCACCGACGACCAGCTCGGCGAGATCGAGCGGTCGGCCTGCCCGACCTGCGGATCCTGCTCCGGCATGTTCACCGCCAACTCGATGAACTGCCTCACCGAGGCGATCGGCCTGGCGCTGCCGGGCAACGGCTCGACGCTGGCGACCCACGCCGCACGCCGGTCGCTCTTCGTCGAGGCCGGCCGCACCGCCGTGGAGATCGCCAAGCGGTGGTACGACGGCGACGACGCCTCCGTGCTGCCCCGCGCGGTGGCCAGCCGGGCCGCGTTCGAGAACGCCGTCGCGCTCGACGTGGCGATGGGCGGCTCGACCAACACGATCCTGCACCTGCTCGCCGCAGCCCGCGAGGCCGAGCTGGACTTCGGCGTCGCCGACATCGACGCCGTCTCCCGCCGGGTGCCCTGCCTGGCCAAGGTCGCCCCGAACTCCCCGAACTACCACATGGAGGACGTGCATCGGGCCGGCGGCATCCCGGCCATCCTCGGCGAGCTGGACCGGGCCGGCCTGCTGCACCGGGACGTGCACGCGGTGCACTCCCCCAATCTGGAGCGCTGGCTGGCCGACTGGGACGTGCGGGGCGGTTCGCCGACGCCGGAGGCGGTCGAGCTGTTCCACGCCGCCCCGGGCGGGGTGCGCACCGTCGAGCCGTTCTCCACCACCAACCGCTGGTCGTCGCTGGACACCGACGCCGCCGGGGGCTGCGTGCGGGACCTCGCGCACGCCTACAGCGCCGACGGCGGGCTGGCGATCCTGCACGGCAACCTCGCGCCGGACGGCTGCGTGGTGAAGACCGCCGGGGTGCCCGAGGAGTGCCTGACCTTCCGCGGCCCGGCCAAGGTCTACGAGTCCCAGGACGACGCCGTCGAGGCGATCCTCAACAAGCGGATCGTCGCCGGCGACGTGGTGGTGATCCGCTACGAGGGCCCGAAGGGTGGCCCCGGCATGCAGGAGATGCTCTACCCCACCTCGTTCCTCAAGGGCCGGGGGCTGGGCCGCTCCTGCGCGCTGCTCACCGACGGCCGCTTCTCCGGCGGCACCTCCGGGCTCTCCATCGGGCACGTCTCCCCGGAGGCGGCCTCCGGCGGGCTGATCGCCCTCGTCGAGTCCGGCGACGAGATCGTCATCGACATTCCGGGCCGGTCGATCGCGCTGAACGTGGCCCCGGACGTGCTGGAGGCCCGGCGCATCGCGCAGGAGAAGCGCGACAGGCCGTACACCCCGGTCGACCGGCAGCGGCCGGTGTCCGCGGCGCTGCGCGCGTACGCCTCGATGGCCACCTCCGCCAGCGACGGCGCCTACCGGCGCGTCCCGGAGTAGCCGCCGCGGCGGGCCGTCTTCGTGAGCGGGTGTCCGTGCTCCCGGGACGGTGGCGCCGTACGGCCCTTCGCCGAGGGCGAAGGGTCGTGCGGACGCTTTCGAGCTGGGTCGTTGGTGACATCAGGCGGGTGACGTCCGGGCCGCGCCGCGCCACCAGCCGGCGGTGAGTCGTCCACGCCGTCAGAAGGACAACGGTGTCGTGCACCGGGTGCGACGCACCTGGGAACGTCGCACCCGTGGCAACCGAAGGCTCAGCCGGCGAACAGCGTTCCGAGGTCCTTGTACGCCTGGTCGAAGCGGGCCATCGCCGCCGCGATGTTGGGCTCTGGCTGCGGATCACCGAGCGCCTTCTGCATCAGTTCGAGCCCGCCAACCAGGTTCTCCCCGCTCGCCACCAGCGACGGCTGCGGATCCGGGTCGCCGTGGAACTTCTCGTTCTTCAGGTCCGCCCAGCCGACCTGGCGGAGCTTCACCTCTGAACCCTCCAGCAGTTTCGCCGACGTCCAGAAGCTCTCCGTCGCCAACTCCCGCAGGTGCTCGGCCTTGACCGGGTCCGCGGCCTGCGCCGCCTCCCCCAGCAGCGACATGCCTCGACCCAGCCGGTGCAGATACTCGAATCGCTTCTCCGGGTCGATCCGGTCCCACAACTCGTAGACCGGCGGGCAACTCAGACACTCGATCGGCCCGATCGGTCTCGGTTTGAACTCCGGCAGCACGATCTCATGACAGTCGAAGATCGGCCGACCGCCGAACTCACCAACCTGGAAACAGATCTTCACCGGTTGGCCAGCGGCACTGGCTGGTGTGGCCGGTACCAGCAGCGCCGCAGTGACGACGAGCGCCATCGTGAGCAGTATGCGACGAAAACGACTCATGTAATACCTCCCGAGAGAGACGTCGATGCCTCGTCATTGTTGACTGTCGATGCAATGAGACGCAGCAAGGATGTTTGTCCATCCCGTGACCGCGTCCCGAGCAGGACTGTCGGATGGGCAACACTCCCTGGCTCCACTGAGGAGTGCGGCGTCGAATGGAGCCATGTCCCCCGATCTTTGCCCCGGCACAGGTGAGCGACCCGGAGCGGCGCGGTGAACCAGCCGAGTCCACCACCTTCGGACAGACGGGTCGTGCTGGTGTCGACGGCTGCCGGCGTGGTGGGCGCGGTGGCGGGCGTCATGCAGTGGCTGACCAGCGCCGGCGCCTGGGCCGTGGTGGCGGTCGGGCTCGCCGGCCTCGCCGCGGCCTGCTGGGCGCTGGGGTGGCTCTGGATGCAGCGCCGCCCCGTACTCGCCACCGTGGTGGTGCTGATCCTGGTGGTCCTGTCGGCGGTGACCGGCGCGGCCACCGACCGCATCGTGGGCCGGAGCACGGGTAAACCCACGACGGTCGCGGCGACCCCCACCCCCGACGACCGACCGACCAGCGCTGTCCCGACGTCCCCCACCTCAGCGCCGACCTCCCCGGCGACACCGACCGGCCGTCCCACCGACCCGACCGAGGCCCCCGATCCGAGCACCACCGCGAGCCCGACCTCCGACGGCGTGAAGCCTCCGAGTCGCACCGACAAGGGGGTCACCCTCTCGATGAGCTACTCCCTCGACCTCGACTCCACGGTCACGAACTGGAAAGTCCAGTACGGTTATTCGCTCGGCCAGGGCCTGGACGTGTATCTGAACCGCGGGTCCCCACCGGTGCGGACCCCTGGCGACGTCGTCGTGGTCGACGGGACGCCGTCCGAAAGCGCCTGCGAGACGTCCGTCACCCGGCAGAACGACATCCTCAGCGAACAACTCCGGACAGACCAGTCCTTCTGTGTGCGGACAACAGAGAAACGTTGGGCGTGGTTGACCGTCAAGCGCTACGAACCAGGGAAGACGCTCACCTTCGACGTGATCGTCTGGTAGCGGCGGGCACGGGCCCCCAGTCACCACCCCGAACTCGTCGCCTCCGCTCGCACTTCGCTCCTCAGCCGGAGCGTGCCGACGCTGCTCACCCAGCCCTGGCCGCCTCCTGAGCGTCGTCGCCGGCCAGGCCTTCCCTGCCGGGCAGCACGACGGTGCGGGCGTACCGGATCGCGGCCGGGGTGTCGGGGAAGACCAGGCCGTCGCGGCGCAGCTGGTCGGCCACGCCGAGAGTGGCCAACACCTGGTCGTGGCCGGGGACGATGCCGGAGAGCAGGACGGTGATGCCGCGTTCCTGGAGCCGGAGGATGGCGTCGCCGAGCACCTGCGCGCCGGTCGCGTCGAGGGTGCTCACGCGCGACATCCGCAGGATCACCACGCGCACGTCGGCCACGTCGGAGAGTTGGAGCAGGAAGCTGTGCGCGGCGGCGAAGAAGAGCGGGCCGTCCAGCCGGTAGGCCACTATGTGGTCGGAGAGCAGGGCCTGTTCCTCGGCGCTGTGCTCGCCGGGGTCGAGGGGAACCTGTTCCACGCGGGCAGTACGGGCCACCGCGCGCAGCGCGATCACGATCGCCACGCCCACCCCGACCGCCACGGCGGTGACCAGGTCCAGCGCCACCGTGACCGCGAAGGTGAGCACCAGCACGAGGGCGTCGCCCTGGGTGGCACGGGCCAGCGCCCACAGGGCCCCGGCCTCGACCATCCGGACCGTGGTGGCCAGTAGGACACCGGCCAGCGCGGCGAGCGGGATCCGGCCCACCAGGGGCGCGGCGGCCAGCACGATCCCGGCGAGGGCGACGGCGTGGGTGAGCGAGGCCAACTTCGAACTCGCGCCGGCGCGCACGTTCACCGCCGTACGGGCGATGGCGGCGGTGGCCGGGATCCCGCCGAACACGGGGGCGGCGAGATTGGCCAGCCCTTGGCCGAAGAGTTCGCGATCGGGGTCGTGGCGCTGGCCCACGGTCATCTGGTCGGCCACGGTGGCGGAGAGCAGGCTCTCCAACGCGGCCAGCGCCGCGACAGCGAGGGCGGAGGGCAGCAGGACCCCGACGGCGTCGAGGTCGAGAAAGCCCAGCGAGGGCGCGGGCAGGCCGGCGGGCAGGGCGCCGATGCGGACCAGTTCGACCGGAGCGGTCTCGGCCAGTACGGTCGCGGCGGCCACCCCGAGCAGGGAGAACGGCAAGCCGGGACGCCATCGGGCACCGAGCAGCATCATCGCCGCCACGCCGAGGGCCACCGCGACAGGGACCGGCCGTGGATCCGCGACGAACCGGACGACCGCGTCGGCGGCGACGGCCCAGACGCGATCGCCGTGCGCATCGGTGACCCCGAGCGCGGCCGGCACCTGTTGCAGGGCGATGACCACCGCGATGCCGGCGGTGAACCCCTCGATCACGGGGACGGGCAGGTAGTGGACGTACCGGCCGAGGCGGGCGAGGGCCAGTGCGATCAGCACCAGCCCGGCCAGTACCCCGACCATCAGCACCCCGGTGGGGCCGAACTGCTGGACCACCGGCACCAGCACCACGGTCATCGCCCCGGTCGGCCCGGAGACCTGGAGGTGGGAGCCGCCGAAGACGGCGGCGACGGCGCCGGCCACCACCGCCGTCACCAGCCCGGCCTGGGCCCCGAGCCCGGAGGTGACGCCGAAGGCCAGGGCCAGCGGCAGCGCCACCACGGCCACGGTCAGCCCGGCGAGCAGGTCGCGCCGGGGCGCGCGGCGCACCGCCAGCCAGTCGGCGCGTGGTGGCAGCAGCCCGACGAACCGGTCACGCACCGACAGTGTGCTCACCGGTCCCGCCCGTCGGCCCGAAGCTGGTCCAACAGCGCGTCGCGGTCGGTGAGGACGGCGCCGAGGATGCGGCGGCCGGCGGCCAGCAGGTCCGCCACGTCCGGGGTGCTGAGGGCATAGACGACGAGGGCGCCGTCGCGGCTGGAGGTGACCATGCCGGCCCGGCGCAGCACCGCGAGCTGCTGGGACAGGTTGGACGCCTCCACGTCGATCGCCGCCAGCAGGTCGCGGACCGGCTTCGGCCCGTCCTGGAGCAGCTCCAGCACCCGGATCCGCACCGGGTGGCCGAGGGTGCGGAACAGCTCCGCCTTCGCCTGGTAGAGCGGTACCGACACGTCAGCCTCCGTCACGCGACGCCACATCCGATTGCCGACTTTAGCACTTGCACAAATCTTCAACTCGCAACGTCGACCGGGCCCGCCCCATCCGGGGCGACGAGGGTCGGCAAGGGCGGCTACCGCTGCGGGCACCGCCGCCGCTGTCACCAGGGAGGCAACCACGTGGACCAGCGGATAGTCGATCAGCGCTCCCCAGACACCGGGCCGCCTGCCCCGGGGTGCGCACGACGGAGATCTTGGTACGGAACGGCCCCTCCGGAGGCCGGATCTTGCCAAGATCTCCGTCGTGCGCACCGGCGCCGGGTCAGCCGGCGAGATCGTTGACGCAGCGTAGGACGGGGCGGGTGGTCAGGGCCGCCGGGTCCAGCGGCCCGGCCGCGCGCACCGTGAACGTGGCCGACTCACCCGGCAGGAGGGTGACGAGCGCCTCGTCGGCCTCGGCCGCCGGGTCGAGGCGGTCCGGGAAGAGCGTCAGGTCCCGCAGGACCGTGCGGGCGGTTACCCGGACCCGCTGGCCGCCGTCGACCGGCTCGACCGCCGCGTCGTACCGGGCCGCCGGCCAGTCGGCGTCGCGGTCCTCGGCGAAGAACCACAGCGCCCGCTCCGCCGTCCCGCCCGCCTCGGCCACCAGCAGCTCACGCCGGGCCTCCTCCGGCCGCGCCAGCTCCGCCGGCAGCGCCAGCTCCAGCCTGGCGTACGCGGGGACGTCCACCTCCAGCGTGGTCTTCGCCCGTGGCTCGCCGGCCAGGGTCAGCCGGGTCACCGACGCGGTCGCCCGCCACGGGGTCGCCCCGTCGTTGACCGCGACCAGGGCCAGGCCGCCCTCGCGGGGCTGGGCGGTCAGCAGCCGGTCGGCGTACGCCCGGCGCAGCGCGTACCACAGGGGCTTGCGGCGGCCGTCGCCGTCGACGGCCGACCAGGAGGTCACCGGCCAGCAGTCGTTGAGCTGCCAGACGATCGTGCCCGCGCAGACGTCCCGGTGGGAGCGGAAGTGCTCGACGGCGAGCTGGATCGCGCGCGCCTGGTTGAGCTGGGTCAGCCAGTGCCAGTCGTCGAAGTCCGCCGGTGCCGGCAGGTGCGCGTCGAGCCCGCGCCGGAGCTTGGCGTCGCCGTCGATGGCCTTCTGGTGGTGCGCCATGCCGGGCGAGTCGGGTGCCAGGGGCTCGTCCGAGAGTGCCCGGCGCAGCGTCGCGTACGCGGGCGGGGCCTGGTAGCCGAACTCGGCTACGAAGCGCGGCACGTACTCGCGGTACTTCGTGTAGTCGTCGGTGTTCCAGACGTCCCAGATGTGCGTGGTGCCGTGCGCCGGGTCGTTGGGGTGGATCTCCTCGCGGCCGGACCACGGGCTGCCGGGCCAGTACGGCCGCGTCGGGTCCAGTTCGGCCACGATCCGGGGCAGCAGTTCCAGGTAGTAGCCGCGTCCCCAGGTGCGCCCCGCGAGGGGCTCCTGCCAGTCCCAGTCGTGCCAGCCCCAGATGTTCTCGTTGTTGCCGGTCCAGAACACCAGCGACGGGTGGGGGGCGAGCCGGAGCACCTGCTCGGCGGCCTCGGCGGCCACCTCGGCGCGCAGCGGCTCCTCCTCCGGGTAGGCGGCGCAGGCGAAGAGGAAGTCCTGCTGCACGAGCAGGCCCAGCTCGTCGGCGAGGTCGTAGAAGTCGTCCGACTCGTACCGGCCGCCGCCCCAGACGCGCAGCAGGTTGACGTTCGCGTCGGCGGCCTGCCGGAACCGGTGCGCCAACCGGCCCCGGGTGATCCGGGTGGGGAACGCGTCGTCGGGGATCCAGTTCACCCCCCGGACGAAGACCGGAGTGTCGTTTACGTGCAGCGCGAACGGGGTGCCGTGCGCGTCGGGGGTGGTGTCGAGGCGTACGGAGCGGAAGCCGATCCGCCGCGACCAGGTGTCGAGCGGGTGGTCGTCGTCGTGCAGGGTCACCTCCAGCGGGTGCAGCGGCTGGTCGCCGTACCCCCTGGGCCACCAGAGCGCCGGGTCGCGGACGGTGAGGGTCAGCGCGGCCGTGCGCTCCCCCGCCGGGATCGTCGCCTCGGCCGCCGCGCCGGCGACGGTCGCCCGCACGCTGAGCGGCGCGTCCCCGGCCCGCTCGACCTCGACGTGCAGCTCCACCCGACCGTCGCCGGCCTCGACGGTCACCAGGGGACGCACGACGGCCAGCCGCGCCGTGGACCAGGCGTGCAGCCCGATCTCCTGCCAGATGCCGGCGGTGACCAGGGTCGGCCCCCAGTCCCAGCCGAAGTTGCAGGCCATCTTGCGGATGAACGGGAAGGGCTCCGGGTAGGCGTTCGGCCGGTCCCCGAGCCGGTCCCGCTGCGCCTCGGCGTAGCCGTAGGCGGAGTCGAAGCGTACGGCCAGGGTGTTGGACCCGGCGACCAACCGCGACCGGACGTCGAAGCGGTGGCCACGGTGCATGTTCTCGGCGCGGCCGACCTCGGTGCCGTTGAGGGTGAGCGTGGCGACGGTGTCGAGGCCTGCGCAGACGAGGTCGACCCGCTCGTCGCCGCCCGGCCGATGGGTGAAGGTGGTCTCGTAGACCCAGTCGGTGCGGCCGATCCAGGCGAGGCCCTTCTCGTTGTCGTCCAGGTACGGGTCGGGGATCAGGCCGGCAGCCAGCAGGTCGGTGTGCACGCAGCCAGGAACGGTGGCCGGCACCACGCGGCCCGCGATCCCTGCCGGCACCTGCGGCCCTTCCACCGCCCGCAGGGTCCAGCCCTCGTGCAACGCTTGCCGGGTCACGACTTCACCGCACCTTCCATGATTCCGCGGACGATCTGACGGCCACCGATGAAGAGCATCACCAGCAGCGGGAGGGTGGCGACCAGGGCGCCGGCCAGCACCCGCCGGTACAGCACGTAGTTGCCGCTCGCGAGGTCGGAGAGCGCGACCATCGAGGTCGGGTAGTCGGTGCCACCGAGGGTGATCAGCGGCCACTGGAACTCGTTCCAGGTGGCGACGAAGGTCAGCAGGCCGAGCACCGCCATGGCGGGCCGGACCGCCGGCACCACCACGCTCCAGAAGATCCGCATGGTGCTCGCACCGTCCATCCGCGCGGCCTCCACCAGCTCGTCGGGGACCGCGTCGAGGATGAACTGCCGCATGTAGAAGACGCCGAACGCGGTGACCAGGCCGGGCACGATCACCGCGAGGAGGGTGCCGTTCCAGCCGCCCTCGCCGGGCATCCGGCCCATCAGGATGTAGAGCGCGACGACGCCGAGCTGGTTGGGCACCGTCATGGTCAGGACGACCATGACCATCAGCGCGTTCCGGCCCTTGAAGCGCAGCTTGGCGAAGGCGAAGCCAGCCAGCGCGCAGAAGAAGAGCACCGACGCCGTCACCACCGACGACACGATCACGCTGTTGCCGAGCGACTGGAGGAAGAACACGTCCTGCATGGAGAAGACCTCCCGCAGGTTCGTGACGAGCTGCCCGCCGGGCAGCACCTGCGGCGGGATCTGCGCCAGGGCCTCGTCGGTGTTCGTGGCGATGACGAACATCCAGCAGAGCGGGAACGCCGAGAACGCGATCACGACGCTCAGGAACAGGTAGGTCCAGACGCTGCCGGGCATGTGCTGCGGCGCCCGACCCGTCAGCGCCCCCCGCCGGGGATTCGAGGCGCTCATTTCTTCCCACCTCCCAGGCGGTTGGTCACCAGGGCGTTGATCGCCGCGACGAGCAGGGTGACCAGGAAGAGGGCCCAGGACATGGCGGCGGCGTAGCCGAGGTTGAGGTCCCGCCAGCCGACCTTGTAGATGAGCTGCGCGACGGTCTGCCACTGCCCGTCGTCGCCGCCGAGGCCCAGGGCCGGGTTGGCGTCGAAGAGCATCGGCTCGGTGAACAGTTGCAGGCCGCCGATGGTGGAGAGCACGACGGTGAAGATGACCACGGGCCGGATCATCGGCACGGTGATCCGCCACAGCTGGCGCCACGGCCCGGCCCCGTCGACGGCGGCGGCCTCGTAGACGTCGCGCGGGATGGACTGCATGGCGGCCAGGTAGAGCAGCGCGTTGTAGCCGATCCACTTCCAGTTGACCATGGTGGCGATGGCGATCCACGAGGACCACTTTGCGGACCGCCAGTCGATCGGCTCGGTCTCGCCGATGCCGAGCAGCGACAGCGCCCAGTTGGCGATGCCGGTGTCCCGGGCGAAGACCACGGAGAAGATCAGCGTGGAGGCCGTCACCGGGGTGATGTACGGCAGCAGCACCCCGACCCGGAACCAGGTCTGGGCCCGCAGCTTCCGGTTCAGCAGCGACGCGACGATCAGCGCCAGCAGCAGCTGCGGCACCGTGGAGAGCAGGAAGATGCCGAAGGTGTTGGCCAGCGCGTTGAAGAAGTCGTCGTCGGTGAAGAGGCGGCGGAAGTTCTCCAGCCCGGCCCAGCCGGTGAGCGTCGGGTCGTCGAGCCGCCAGTGGCGCAGGGCGACGACGCCGTTGAAGACGATCGGGAAGAGCCCGAAGACGGCGAAGAGCAGGAAGAACGGGGCGATCAGCAGGTACGGCACGTAGCGCACGTCGAAGCGGTACAACCGGGTACGCCAGCCGCCCGGCTCTGGTCGGCGGCCCCGGCGTTCGGCCGTCGCGCCGGGCTCCTGGCCGGGCCGGGGCGCCGTGGGGGCGGCGCGGGTGGTGGACATCGGGGCACCTCCAGGCACCGAAGTCAGGGCCGGTCGGGCGCGGCACGGGCCCGCCCCGACCGGCCGTGCGGTCAGGACTTGGCGGCCTTCTCGGCTTCCTTGACCGCCTCGGTCCACGCCTGGTCGGGCTTGCCCTTCAGGTTTCCGGTGGCCAGCCGGTTCAGCACGTTCTCCACCGCCACCCGGGTCGGGCCGTTGCGCTTGCCGAGGTACTGCGGGGTCAGGCTCTCCGCCGTCTTGGAGAAGATCTGGCCGAGCGGGGCGTTGTTGAAGAAGGGGTTGGTGAAGTCCCTGATCGCCGGGTCCTGGTAGAGCGCCGGCTGGGACGGCAGGTTGCCGACCTTCTTGAAGATCTCGATCTGCTGCTCGGGCTGGATCAGCCACTCGACGAACTTGTACGCCTCGTCGACGTTCCTGCCCTGCTTGGGGATGGTCAGGAACGAGCCACCCCAGTTGCCGCCCCCGCCGGGGATCGCGGCCACGTCCCACTTGCCGCTGGTGCCGGGGGCGGTGTTCTTGATGTGCCCCTGCATCCAGGCCGGGCAGGCGAGCACGGCGAAGTTGCCCTTGACGAAGCCGCTGTTCCACTCGGGGGAGAACGCGGTGAGGTTGGCCGAGAGGTCCGCGGCGATGGTCCGGGCCGCCACGTCGAAGGCGACCTTCGGGCCGCCGTCCATCTTGAGCGCCTCGCTCTCGTCGTAGAAGCCGACCGGCTGCTGCCCGAGGACGGGGTTGAAGATGTTGGTGCCGGCGTCGATGAACTTCTTGCCACTGCGGGCCGTGTACTGCTGGCCGACCTCGATGAACCTGTCCCAGGTGGGCCAGAGCGCGGAGACCTGGTCGCGCCCGGTGGGCAGGCCGGCGGCCTTGAACAGGTCGGTGCGGTAGCACATGGCCAGGCCGCCCACGTCGGTGCCGAGGCCGATCTGGGTCTTCCCGTCGGGCGTCAGGGTCTGCTTCCACTTCCACGGCAGGTACTTCTGCTCGTACGTGCCGGCGCCCTTGTCGAGCAGGTTGACGAACTTGTCGGCCTGGCCGCGGAACTGGACGACGAAGCCCTCGTCGACGGCGGCGATGTCCGGCGCGCCGGAGCCGGCGACGAGCTTCTTCTGGAGGTCCTCGTGCTGGGCGTTGTACTCGCCGGTGTTCAGGCTGATCTTGACGTTCGGGTTCGCGTCCTCGTACTTCGTCTTGAGCTCGTCGAGCCCGAAGTCGCCCCAGAAGTTGATTTTCAGGGTGACCTGGCCGCCCGCCTGGGAGTCGCCGCCACCTCCGCTGTTGCCACTGCACGCCGCGACCATGACCAGGCTGACCGCGCCGACGGCGGCCGCCGTGGCCCAGTGCGTCAAGGACCGTCTCATGTCATCCTCCGCGCCAGATGGGAACGCTCCCGACATCGAGAGTCGTTGACTGAACCGGATAAGTTCCGCCACCGTACGGTCCGGTTTCGGCGCTGTCAACGGGCAGTCACGATCGGTGCATCGCGGTAATCTGCACCTGCCGTGGGAGCGCGATCATGAGAGGTGGAGGCATTCCTGCGAGACACCGGGGCGCGGTCCTGCGGCACGGTCCGGGACCGAGCCGAGCCACACCAGATCACTTAACCGGGAAAGCCGGCGACCGGCCCGATGCCGCGCACCGGTCGTGCCGACCCTTTCCGGGGCCGGTGCAGTAGCGTGGACCGCCGCCGGTCGCCCCGGCCTCGTGGTGACACCCGCCCGGGCGGGAGAGTGGAGGAGTACGCCGGTGAAGCGGCCCACGATCGCCGACGTCGCCCGGCGCGCCGGGGTGTCCAAGGGGGCGGTCTCCTACGCGCTGAACGGCCAGCCCGGGGTCTCCGAGGCCACCCGGCAGCGGATCCTCGCCATCGCCGCCGAGATCGGCTTCAACCCGAGCCGCGCCGCCCGCTCCCTCTCCGGGGCCACCGCCGACGCGGTCGGCCTCGCCCTCTGCCGCCCCGCCCGCACGCTCGGCATCGAGCCGTTCTTCATGGAGCTGATCAGCGGCGTCGAGGCCGAACTCTCCGCCCGGTCGTACGCGCTCACCCTCCAGGTGGTGGCCGACCAGGAGGCGGAGGTCGCGGTCTACCGCCGGTGGTGGGGTGAGCGCCGCGTCGACGGCGTCCTCGTCTGCGACCTGCGCGCCGACGACCGCCGGGTGCCGGTGCTGGAGGAGCTGGGCCTGCCCGCGGTGGTGATCGGCGGCCCGGGCGGCACCGGCGGGCTGGCCAGCGTCTGGTCCGACGACGCGGCGGCGCTGGTGGAGACCGTGGAGTACCTGGTCGCCCTCGGCCACCGCCGGATCGCCCGCGTCGGCGGCCTGCCCGCCCTGCTGCACACCGAGATCCGCACCGAGGCGTTCACCCAGGTGTGCCGCCGGCTCGGCCTGGCCGACGCGGTCACGGTGCCGTCGGACTACACCGGCGAGGAGGGGGCGCGCGCCACCCGGCGGCTGCTCAGCTCGGCCGGCCGCCCCACCGCCGTGATCTACGACAACGACGTGATGGCGATAGCGGGGCTGTCGGTGGCCCAGGAGATGGGCCTCGCCGTGCCGGGCGAGGTGTCCATCGTGGCCTGGGACGACTCGCCGCTCTGCCAGCTGGTGCACCCGCCGCTGACCGCGCTCGGCCGGGACATCCCGGCGTACGGCGCGCACGCCGCCCGGGAGCTGCTGGCGGTGATCGGCGGCGCGCCGGCCCGGCAGGTGCAGGACGGGACCGCCCACCTCACGCCCCGGGGCAGCACGGCCCCGCCGCGCGCGGGCTGAGCCGGACCGCGCCGACCCGGGCGCCCCGCCCGCCGGCCTCCCGGCCGGGGCGACGGCAGGAGCCGTAGGCACCGGCCCACCTTAACCGGTTAATTGACCCCCCGGGCCGCGCTGCGGCGCCCCGGGCCACCCGCCCGCCCGGCTCGGCACGTCCGGGGCCGGCGGGGCTTCGTCCGATCAGTGTGAACGTCTGGTGTCGAGACGTTGATGGTGGTAACTTTCTCGCCACTTGCAAGACCTTGCAGAAACATTCGTCATCCTGTGACGCAATCCGTCACGTCACTGTCCGGTCCGGGCAATCCCCCACAGTCAACGACTGTCACGCAAGGCACCCCGTCCCCTCGGCCCCCGCCGACAACCACCCCCGAGGAGCTCCGATGCATCCCAGCACCGGACGAAGACGACGGACGATCGCGGCCGCGCTGGCCGCCGGGATCGCCGTCGGGCTGGCCCCGCTCAGCACGGCCTCCGCCGCGAACTCCGTGACCGTCTACTACCGACCCGCCGCCAGCTGGACCGGCCAGGTCAACGTCCACTACGCGCCGGACGGCGGCGCGTGGACGGCCGTGCCCGGGGTGGCGATGGAGGCGGCGTGCGCCGGCTGGCGCAAACGCACCATCGACGCCGGTAGCGCCACCGGCCTCCAGGTGGTGTTCAACCACAACGGCGTCACCTGGGACAACAACCGGGGCGCGAACTACCGCACCGGCACCGGGACGGTGACCGTCGCGGACGGCGTGGTCGGCACGGGCGACCCCTGCGCCGGCACCCCCTCGCCCACGCCCACCCCGTCGGACCCGCCGACCGGCCGGACGGCCGACGTGTGGTACCACGTCGGGACCAGGGGCTGGGCCGCCGCGAACATCCACTACCAGCCCGCGGGCGGGGCCTGGACCACCGTCCCCGGCGTGCCGATGCAGGCGGGCTGCGCCGGATGGGCCCGCCGGGTGGTCGACCTCGGCACCGCCGCCACGCTCCGGGCGGCCTTCAACAACGGCGCCGGCGCCTGGGACAACAACAACGGCGCGGACTACACCCTGGGCTCCGGGGTGAGCACCGTCAAGGCGGGGGTGGTGACCGCCGGCGCAGCCGCACCGTGCCAGCCCGACACGCCGGACACCACCGCGCCGTCCACTCCCACGGGACTGGGCGCGACCGCGAACGGGCTGCGCGTCGCGGTCTCCTGGGCCGCGGCCACCGACGACCGCGGGGTCACCGGCTACCGGCTCACCCGCACCGGTGGGTCGCAGGGCACCGTCACGGTGACCACCGCCGGCACCGGCCACGTCGACGACGCGCTGAGCCCGCAGACCCGCTACGAGTACACCGTCCGGGCGTACGACGCGGCCGGCAACACCTCCCCGGCCAGTGCCCCCGTGGCGGTCACCACCGGCACCACCACGCCCCCGCCCGCGGCCGGCACCCCGCTCGGCGGCGACCCCCGCGAGGACAGCATCTACTTCGTCATGACCGCCCGGTTCGCCGACGGCGACGCCACCAACAACCGGGGCGGCAGCCAGCACGTCAAGTCGGGCAACGCGGCCAACGACGACCCGATGTTCCGCGGCGACTTCAAGGGCCTGATCGACAAGCTCGACTACGTCAAGGGGCTCGGCTTCTCCGCCCTCTGGATCACCCCTGTCGTGCTGAACCGGTCCGACTACGACTTCCACGGCTACCACGGCTGGGACTTCCAGCGGGTCGACCCGCGGCTGGAGAGCCCCGGCGCGAGCTACCAGGACCTGATCAACGCCGCGCACGCCAAGGGCATCAAGGTCTTCCAGGACGTGGTCTACAACCACAGCTCCCGCTGGGGCGCCAAGGGCCTGTTCACCCCCACGGTGTACGGCACCCGCGACGAGCAGTGGAAGTGGATGTACAGCAAGCAGGAGCCGGGCCGCGCGTACGACCCCATGGTCGAGCACCCCGGCACCGACCCGGAGCTGACCCCGGCGCAGAACGCCCTCGCCAAGGGGCGGCCCTACAACGGCGACGTCTGGTCGACCACGGCGCCGACCGGCAACCAGTGCCCGCGCTGGGGCGCCCCGGCCGGCACCAGCCCCGAGGGCTTCCGCCTCTACGAGTGCCAGTGGCCGACCCCGACCAGCAAGCTCTTCCCGGCCGACCTGTACCACCAGTGCTGGATCGGCAACTGGGAGGGCGAGGACTCACGCAGCTGCTGGCTGCACGAGGACCTGGCCGACTTCAACACCGAGAACGCCACCGTGCAGAAGTACCTGATCGACACGTACAACAAGTTCATCGACATGGGGGTCGACGGCTTCCGCATCGACACGGCCGTGCACATCCCCCGGGTCACCTGGAACCGGCGCTTCCTGCCGGCGATCCAGCAGCACGCGCTGGCCAGGCACGGCGAGAAGGGCCGGGACTTCTACGTCTTCGGCGAGGTCGCCGCGTTCGTCAACGACAAGTGGAACCGGGGCTCGGTGAACCACTCGGCGCAGTTCTTCACCTGGAAGGAGCGCAAGGAGTACAGCCCCGACGACGTGCGCGCCGCCATCGAGCAGTACGACCACGAGCAGCTGCTCGGCCCGAACGGGCAGCCGACCAGCGACAACGCGTTCCTGCGCGGGAACACCTACCACGCGCCGGACCACTCGAAGTTCTCCGGCATGAACGTCATCGACATGCGCATGCACATGAACTTCGGCGACGCGAACAACGCCTTCGGCAACGGCAAGGACTCCGACGACAGCTACAACGACGCGACCTACAACGTCGTGTACGTCGACAGCCACGACTACGGCCCGAACAAGTCGAACACCCGCTACACCGGGGGCACCGGCGCCTGGGCGGAGAACATGAGCCTCATGTGGACGTTCCGGGGCATCCCGACGCTCTACTACGGCTCCGAGATCGAGTTCCAGAAGGGCGCGAAGATCGACTGCGGGCCGACCTGCCCGCTGGCCACCACCGGCCGGGCCTACTACGGCGGCCACCTCCAGGGCACGGTCACCGCGGCCGACTTCGGCCGGGTCAGTGCCGCCACCGGGCCGGTCGCCAGCACCCTGGACAAGCCGCTGGTCAAGCACGTGCAGCGGCTCAACCAGATCCGCCGGGCGGTGCCGGCCCTGCAG
The DNA here is from genome assembly GCF_040649055.1 of Micromonospora sp. NPDC049060. Lineage (NCBI taxonomy): Bacteria > Bacillati > Actinomycetota > Actinomycetes > Micromonosporales > Micromonosporaceae > Micromonospora > Micromonospora sp. NPDC049060. Next base: position 377 of record NZ_JBEZEV010000040.1, on the reverse strand, counting down.
AAGGGGCAGTACTCGACCGAGGGGATCAGCGGCGCCATGGCGTACAAGCGGCGCTTCACCGCCGGCGGCGTGGACAGCTTCGCGCTGGTCACGGTCTCCGGGAGCGCGACGTTCACCGGCGTGCCCAACGGCCGGTACGTCGACGCGGTCACCGGCGACGTCCGGACGGTCACCAACGGGACCCTGACGGCGACGGTCAGCGGGCAGGGCAACCTGCGGGTGTACGTGCTGGACCTGCCGGGCAACCCGGCGCCGGGCAAGGTCGGCGACACCGGCCCCTACCTGCGGTGACGCCGGCGTCGGAGGCGACCGGACCGGCCGCCTCCGACACCGCCGGCGGGGCCCCCCCCCCCCCCGCCCGTGTGGACCGCGGGGCG
>NZ_JBEZEV010000039.1:0-53193 GCF_040649055.1 Micromonospora sp. NPDC049060 | reverse complement strand
CCACCACACCGGGACACGCGCGCGCCACGTGTCCGGACCACCCCACCGAGGAGAACCGATGATGGCGCGGCGGGCGGCGTCGAGGGCGTTGCGGAAGAGCATGGCGACGGTGGTGGGGCCGACTCCGCCGACGCGGGGGGTGATGGCGCCGGCGACGTCGGCGCAGGTTTCGGCGACGTCGGGCAGGAGGCGTCGGCCTTCGTAGCGGACGCCTCCGCCGATGACGACGGCGCCGGGGCGGACGTGTTCGGGTTGGATGATGCCGGGGACGCCGGCGGCGGCGATGAGGATGTCGGCGCGTCGGGTGTGGGTGGCCCAGTCGGGGACGCCGGTGTGCACGACGGTGACGGCGGCGTTGGCGGTGGGTCGTTTCTGGGTGAGCAGCAGGGCGAGGGGGCGGCCGAGGGTGGCGCCGCGGCCGAGGATGACGACGTCGCGGCCGGCGACGGGGATGTCGTGGAAGGCGAGCAGGGCTTCGATGCCGGCGGGTGTGCAGGGCAGGGGTCCGGGCAGGCCGAGGGCGAGGCGTCCCATGTTGAGGGGGTGCATGCCGTCGACGTCGAGGTCGGGGTCCATGGTCTGCAGGGCGCGGTCGTAGTCGAGGTGTGCGGGGATGGGGTGCTGGATGAGCAGGCCGTGTACGTCGGGTGCGGTGTTGAAGTCGGCGATGGCGTGGTGCAGGTCGGCCTGGGTGGCGGTGGCGGGCAGGTGTACGTGGGGTGAGGCGAAGCCGAGTTCGCTGGCCTGGCGTTGCTTGATGCGGATGTAGCCGGCGCTGGCGTCGTCGTCGCCGACGAGGATGGTGGCGAGGCCGGGGGTGGTGCCTGCGGCGCGTAGTGCGGTGACGCCGGCGGCGACGTCGGTGAGGATGTGGTCGGCGACGGGGGTGCCGGGCAGGAGTCGGGCGGTGGGCATGGTGCTCCTCTGCCGGCGGGGCCCAGGCGGTCGACCTCCGCGCGTGGAGCTCCCCGATGGTTTGGTGCCCATCCTCTGGCCGCCAGTCGCGTCTGGGGTCAGCTTGCCACAGGGGGTCGGGTGTGGTGTGTCCTGGTGGGTGGCTGCGGCGTCGGCGTACTGACTGTGGGTGTCCCGTTGGTCACTGGTTCGGGCTACCCTGTCGGCCTGTCGGTGTCGGGCGCTCGCCCGGGTGTCGTGAGTGGAGGCCGTGGTGCCGGTGCTGGTCGGCGGGGATGGTGTGGTGTCGGGTCCGCGGTTGGGGGTGGAGGAGGAGTTTCTGCTGGTGGATCCGGTGAGTCGGGGTGTGGTGCCGGGTGCGGGGGCGGTGGTGGATCGGGCGGTGGCGCGGTTGGGTTCGCGGGTGTCGGGTGAGATCACGACGTTGCACGTGGAGACGAGGACGGATCCGACGTCGTCGGTGCGGGGGTTGTTGGAGCAGTTGGTGGAGGCTCGTCGGGTGGTGGCGGAGTGCGCGGCGGTCGACGGGTTGCGGATCGTGGCGACCGGTACGCCGGTGTTGCCGGGTGCGACGTCGCCGCCGGTGACGCGGGGGCCGCGGCAGGATCGGGGTACGGCGACGTTCCGGGGGTTGCACGACGAGTTGGCGATCTGTGCGTTGCACGTGCATGTGGAGTTGCCGGATCGGGAGCGGGCGTTGCTGGTGAGCAATCATCTGCGGGCTTATCTGCCGTTGTTGATCGCGTTGACGGCGAATTCGCCGTACTGGGAGGGGCGGGATTCGGGTTATGCGGGTTGGCGGTCGGTGATCTGGTCGCGGTGGCCGGTGGCGGGGCCGCCGCCGCGGTTCACGTCGGTGGCTCACTACGAGCGGGTGGTGGAGATGTTGGCGGCGGCGGGGGCGGTGGTGGATCCGGGGACGTTGTTCTGGGACATCAGGCCGTCGGTGACGCATCCGACGTTGGAGGTGCGGGTGTCGGACGTGCCGGTGTCGGCGCGGGAGTCGGCGTTGGTGGCGGCGTTGGTGCGGGCGTTGGTGGTGCGGGGGTTGGAGGCGGTGGATCGGGGTGATCATGGTCCGGAGTTGCCCGGGGAGTGGTTGCGGGCGGCGTACTGGCGGGCGGCGCGGGACGGGTTGGAGGGTTCGTTGCCGGAAGTTGGTTCGGGTCGGTTGCGTCCGGCGCGGGAGGTGTTGGGTGAGGTGGTGGGGTCGTTGGCGCCGGTGTTGCGGGCGTGTGGGGACGAGGAGCTGGTGCGGGGCTGGTCGGAGCGGTTGTTGGCGGTGGGTGGTGGTGCGGTGCGGCAGCGGGCGGCGGCGGGTCGTCGGGGTCGGTTGACGGATGTGGTGGATTTTCTGGTGGCGCAGACGGTGGTGGACGAGTTGCAGCCGGCGTAGGTGGGTGGTGGTTCAAGTTGGACCGGTGGTGGGGTGGCCCGGGGTCAGCGGTTGCGGTGCAGTTCGCGGGTGAAGTAGTCGCGCAGGGGTGTGACGTGGCGGTCGGGGCGGCGCCATTCGGCGAGCAGGTCTTCGAGCAGGTGGAGTTCGTTGACGAGGGTGTCGCCGTGGTAGCGGCGGATGACGGGGTGGATGAAGGCGCTTTCGGCGGCGCGGTCGGGTTGGGGGTGGCGTTCGATGGCGAAGACGTCGCCGTAGTCGTCGCGGCCCCAGCGGAGGCTGACGGTGTAGTAGTGCGGGTGGTCGTGGAAGCGGGCGCGGACGTGGTCTTCGGGCAGGTCGGTGTAGTGGCGTAGTTGGCCGTGGGGGTCGACGACGAGGGCGTCGCAGAGGAATTCGAACTGGGTCCAGAGGGCGGAGCTCCAGTTGACCCGGTCGAGGACGAGGGTGGTGAGGGTGTCGGGGTCGGGGTCGACGAGGGTGTGTGGCAGGGGTACGCCGTCGTAGCGTTCGCGTAGCAGGGCGGTGAGGGTGCGCAGGTTGTAGCGGAATCCGTCGATGAAGGCGGAGGAGGCTTTCTTGAGGTCGCGGTCCTGGGCGAGGGTGCCGGCGAAGTAGAGGCCGTCGATGTTGGTGGACTGCCAGTCGCCGGTGGTGGTGGGCATGCGGCCGTTGGGGATCATGTCGGGTCGGCAGGTGGGGTCGAAGGGGCTGGTGTCCATGGTGAACCCGGTGCAGCGCAAGACGGTTTCGTAGTCCATGACGGCGGTTTCGCCGTCGGCGTGGGTGTAGGTGAGGTGCACCTGGTAGCGGTTGTCGACGGGGCGGATCTCGTCGATGACGCAGTCGAGTACGGAGTGCAGGGTCTTGAACTGGTAGCTGTCGAGGACGGCGCCGTGGTGGCCGCGGACGTCTCCGGGGTGTTTGGTGTTCCAGGCCAGGCGTAGTGGGCGGGGGCTGGCGAGGTGGATCATGGCGGCGTGGCCGAGGATCGCGGAGGCGGTTTCGAACGCGGAGTTGCCCTTGCCGAGGATGAGGACGCGTTGGCCGGCGTAGTGGGCGGGGTCGGTGTGCATGTCCTCGTAGCCGGTGGCGTGTTCGATGCCGCGGATGTCGGGGATGTTGGGGCGGCCCCAGCCGGTGGCGACGATGAGGCAGTGGCAGTGCAGGACGCGGTCGGGGGTGTGGACGAGGAAGCCGTCGTCGAGGCGTTCGATCCGGTTGGCGGGGGTGTCGAAGCGTACGGCGAGTTGGTGGTAGCGCTGGAAGTCGGTGAGGTAGCGCACCATGTCGTCGGCGTGGGGGAAGTATTCGCTGCTGTACTTGGCGAAGGGCAGGTCGGCAGGTTCGTGCAGCAGGGAGTTCCAGTCCCAGCGCAGGCGGATCTCGGGGTCGGTGCTGGTGGTGTGGACCTTGTTGAGGGAGATGAGCCGGCGGTGGCGGGGGAAGTGGCGGAAGAATTCGGCGGGTGCGGGGGCGCGTTCGAGGGTGACGTAGTCGCAGCCGGCCTGTTGGAGGTAGTAGCTGAGTTGGATGCCGGCTGGTCCGGCTCCGATGATGACGTACCGGTGGTGTTCGGTGGTGGGGTCGTGGTGGCTCGTCGGGCCTGGGGTGGGTGCCGTCACGCCAGAGACCTTCGCCGATGCGGCGGGTTGGTGTCAACGCTGGGTGGGGTGACGGTGACGCGACCGCTGGTGAGGGGTGTGGTCTCCCCCGCCGGGTGTGCGGTCAGCCGAGGTCGACCAGGAGGGGGCGGTGGTCGGAGATGGTGGACAGGGGGGTGTGTACGGCGGTGACGGGTGGCAACTGGTCGAGGCCGTGGCGGTCGGCGAGGATGTGGTCGAGTTGGACGCGGGGTTGCCCGGCGGGGTAGGTGGGGCGGCGGCCGAGGGGGTGCCAGCCGGTGAGGAGTCGGGCGGGGCCGGCGGGCAGGTTGAGGTCGCCGAGGAGGATGCGTGGGGCGGGCAGGGTGCGCAGGGCGCGGACGGTCTGGCGGAGTTGGTGGGCGTTCCAGCCGGGGACGAAGGACAGGTGGGTGGCGGCGACGGTGAGCCGTCCGTGTGGGGTGTCGAGGACGGCGGCGAGGACGACGCGGGGTTCGTCGCGCAGGAGGATGAGTCCGCCGCGGGGGCCGGGGACGTAGACGGGTGAGCGTACGGGGGCGGGGCGCAGTCGGGTGACCTGCCAGGTGTGGACGCGGTGGCGGGTGACGAGGCCGACGCCGTAGCAGGGTTCGCCGTGTCCGTCGTCGTCGTGGGTGAGGGGGCGGAACTGTTCGCCGGGGGTGCCGACGACGGCGGCGGCGAAGCGGTGTTCGCCGGCGTCGAGGGCGCGGGCGGCGATGGCGGTGAGGTCGAGTTTGCCGCTGCGGCTCTGGTCGCGGTCGACTTCCTGCAGGGCGAGGACGTCGGCGTCGAGGGCGGTGACGGCGGCGGTGAGCCGGTCGGGGTCGACGAGTCCGTCGGCGAGGGACCGGCCGTGCAGCAGGTTGAAGGTGGCCAGGCGCACGCTTGCACCCTACGTGGCCGTGGGAGGGTTGCCGGGTGTTGAAGGTGTTGTTGTGCTCGATGCTGCTGTTCGTGGCCCTGGGTTCGGTGGGTGTGTGGCTGCGCCGGCGGCGGGGTCGGTGACCTGGGGTTCTGGTGAGGCTGGCCACAGGCGGCGTCGTGGGGTGGGTGGCGGTGGGCAGAATGGCGGCCCGTGGATGTGGATCCCCTGTCGTTGACGACCCTGCTCGCCGCGGCCGCGATGGCCGGTTGGATCGACGCTGTGGTGGGCGGTGGTGGTCTGCTGCTGTTGCCGGTGTTGATGGTGGCGGCTCCGGGGATGCCGGTGGCGTCGGCGTTGGCCACGAACAAGTTGACGGCGATCGCGGGTACGACGACGGCGGCGGTGACGTACGCGCGGCGTACGAAGATCGACTGGGCGGTGGCGGGGCCGTCGGCGGTGCTGGCGATGTGTTGCGCCGGGGTGGGTGCGGCGTTGGCGGGGGCGGTGCCGGCGTCGGCGTACCGGCCGGTGGTGCTGGTGGTGCTGGTGTCGGTGGCGGCGTTCGTGGTGTTGCGTCCGCGGTTGGGGGTGGTGGCGCAGCCGCATCGGCGTACGCGGGTGCGGGTGGGTGTGGCGGTCGCGGTGGCCGGGGTGGGTATCGCCCTGTACGACGGGCTGGTGGGTCCGGGTACGGGGACGTTCCTGGTGGTGGCGTTCACGGCGCTGGTGGGGGCGGACTTCGTGCACGGCTCGGCGATGGCGAAGGTCGTGAACGTGGGCACGAACCTGGGGGCGTTGGCGGTGTTCGCGGCGACGGGGCACGTGTGGTGGCTGCTGGGGGCGGCGATGGCGGTGTGCAACATCGCGGGGGCGGCGTTGGGGGCGCGGATGGCGTTGCGGCGTGGCTCGGGTTTCGTGCGGGTGGTGCTGTTGGTGGTGGTGCTGGCGTTGGTCGGCAAGTTGGGCTTCGACCAGTGGGTGGCGGCCTGACGGTCGCCACCCACTGCTCGTCGGTCCCCCGTTGGTCGCCGGGTCAGGCGTGTCGGACGACGTCGGTGTAGTCGAGGCGGGGCAGGCGGGGGAACCAGGCGTTCTCGCCGGGGCGGCCGATGTTGACCACGAGCAGGGTCTTCCAGGTGTTGTCGGCGAAGAACTCGCGGTCGATGGCGGCGGCGTCGAAGCCGGCCATGGGGCCGGCGGCGAGGCCGGCGGCGCGGACGGCGAGCAGGAAGTAGCCGATCTGGAGGGTGGCGTTGAAGCGGGCCATGCCCTCGCGGACCTCGGGCTTGCCGGCGAGGTCGTCGCGCATCTGGGGTCGGATGGGGAAGATCTGCGGGATGAACTCGTGGAAGTCGGTGTCGGCGGCGAGTACGGCGACCATGGGGGCGCTGGCGGTCTTGGCCTTGTTGCCTTCGCTCATGTGGGCGACCAGGCGGGTGCGGGCCTCGCCGGGGCGGACGTAGAGGATGCGCAGGGGCTGGGTGTTGGCGGCGGTGGGTGGGAACTTGGCGAGTTCGAAGATGGCCTGGAGGTGTTCGTCGGTGACCGGCTCGTCGGTGAAGGTGTTGGCGGTGCGGGCGTCGGTGAACAGCAGCGCCTGGGCCTCGGGGTCCAGGTTGATCAGGGGCGAGTGGACGTCGGTCATCGGGGTGTCTCCATCGAATCGGCTGACTTGCTTCGGTAACGGTAGCAGCTAGCTTTTTACTAGTCCCTTGTTCGGGGGATGTCCGCCGTATCCTGGGGTCATGACGGTCAGGCCACAGGTGGGCGAGACGCCCCGCACGTGTGACGGGGGCGTCGCCCGGGCCTTCGCGTTTCTCGGCAAGCGGTGGAACGGCATGCTCCTGAGCACCCTCGCCGACGGGCCGGCCGGGTTCGCCGAGCTGGCCCGCGCCCTGCCCGGGATCAGCGAGTCGGTGCTCTCCGACCGGCTGGGCGAGCTCGTGCGGGTCGGGCTGGTCAGCCGCAGCGTCCGGCAGGGTCCCCCGGTGGGGGTGAGCTACGAGCTCACCGGGCCGGGCGCGGCGCTGCTGCCGGTGCTCGACGCGTTGGGCCGGTGGGCGCACGAGAACCTTCCCGCCGAGCCGGAGACGACCACGTCGCCGGGCTGCTGAGGACGCCCGGCGACCGGGCGCAGCGCCCCGCGCCGGATGTGTGATCATCGGCGGATGCCGGTACGCGCCGAACACGACCGGACCGTCCTGGCCGCGCTGCTCGGGCGGGACCCGGTGCTGCACGCGTACCAGCTCGGTGACCTGGACGACTTCTTCTGGCCGTACACCTCCTGGTTCCGCCGCGACGAGGAGGTGGCGTTGCTCTACCACGGCGCGGACCCGCCCACGTTGCTGGCGTTCGCGGCCCCGCCACGGGTGGACCGGCTGGCGACGCTGCTGCGCCAGCTGGCGCCGGTGCTGCCGGCGCGCCTGTGGGCGCACCTGTCTCCCGGCCTGGAGCCGGCCCTGGCCGGGGTGTTCCGGATTGACGCGGCCGGCCCGCACCACCGGATGGCGCTTACCGACGCGGCGCGGCTGGACGCGGTGACCCCGGCGGGATCGGTGCTGGGCGCCGACGACCTGCCGGCGCTGCGCCGGCTGTACGACGTGGCCTACCCGGGCAACTGGTTCGACCCGCGGATGCTCGACACCGGCCAGTACGTGGGCGTGCGCGACGGCGGGGAGCTGGTGGCGGTCGCCGGGGTGCACGTGTTCTCCCCCGCGTACCGGGTGGCGGCGCTGGGCAACGTGACCACCCATCCCCGGCTGCGCGGGCGGGGGCTGGCCGGTGCGGTGGTGGCCGCGCTGTGCCGGCGGCTGCGCGAGCACGTCACGCACGTGACGCTCAACGTGAAGGCGGACAACGCGGCGGCGTTGCGGCTGTACGGGCGGCTGGGCTTCACCCGGGTGGCCGACTACGGCGAGTACGCGCTGCGCGCTCACGACAGGTGAGCGCCCACGGTCGGGGCGCCCGCGCCGGCCGGCGCGGGCGCGGGCCGGGTCAGCCGCGGCGGCTGGGTGAGTCGAAGCGGCCGGCGCGGATCTCCCGCAGCGCCTTGCGGCGGGTGTCGCCGCGCAGGGTGTCGACGTAGAGGCGGCCGGCGAGGTGGTCGGTCTCGTGTTGCAGGGCCCGGGCGAGGAAGCCGCTGCCGGAGATGGTCAGCGGCTCGCCGTGCTGGTCGAAGCCGTGGGCGGTGGCGTGCAGGGCGCGCGAGGTCGGGAAGTAGAGCCCCGGGATGGACAGGCAGCCCTCGTCGTCGTCCTGCAACTCGTCCGACAGCTCCAGCGTCGGGTTGACCAGGTGGCCGCGGTGGCCGTCGGCGTCGTAGACGAACACCTGGGCGTTGACGCCGATCTGGGGGGCGGCGACGCCGGCGCGGCCGGGGGCGCCGAGCAGGGTGTCCATCAGGTCGGTGACCAGGGCGCGCAGGTCGGCGTCGAAGCTGGTGACGGGCTCGCTGGGGGTGCGCAGCACGGGGTCACCGATGATCCTGATGGGGCGCATCGTCATGTCGGCCAGGTTATCGCTCGCCGGTCGTGGCGGCGGCGTCCGGGCGGGTGGCGACGAGGACCTCGATGCCGTCGAGGATGCGGGCCAGGCCGAACTCGAAGGCGCCGTGGGGGTCGGCGGCGGCCTGGTACTCCTGGCCGGCGGCGGTGCCGACGCGGGCGGCGAGGGGGTAGCGGCGCGGGTCGAGGGCCTTCTCCAGGTACGGGGCGTGGGCCTGCCACCACTGCTGCTCGGTCATGCCGGTGCGCGCGGCGGCCTGGGCGGCCTCCACGGCGCTGCGCACGGCGCCGTGGACGTAGCCGGAGACGAGGGTGACGACGGCGTCCATCTCCAGGTCGGTCAGGCCGATGCCGTCGACGGCGCGCAGCTCGTACTCGTAGCGCGCGATGACGTTGGGGCCCAGCGGGGGGCGGGTGGTGGCGACCTGCAGCAGCCAGGGGTGGCGCAGGTAGAGCGCCCAGGTCTCGCGGGCGACGTGGGTGAGCCGCTCCCGCCAGCCGCCGGGCACGTCGTCGGGGCGGACGGTCTCGCCGTAGACGGTGTCGAGCATGACGTCGAGCAGTTCGCCCTTGCCGGGGACGTAGGTGTAGAGGGACATGGTGCCGACGCCGAGTCGTTCGGCGACGCGGCGCATGGACAGGGCGGCGAGGCCCTCGGCGTCGGCCACCTCGATGGCGGCGCGCACGATGCGGTCCACCGACAGGTCGGGCCGGCCCTTGCGGCTGGTGCGTTCGCGGGTACGCCAGAGCAGGGCGAGGCTGCGCGCGGGGTCGCCGGTGCCGCTGTACTCGGTCGTCATCCCGGCACTGTATCGTCCGCCGTACCGTATGCCGTACGGTACGGTGTACGGACCGAGTGGATGGAGGGCGCGGATGCACCACGACGGACCGGCCGTCGAGGCGGAGGGACTGCGCAAGCGCTACGGCGGCACGCAGGCCCTCGCCGGCCTCGACCTGACGGTGCCCGCCGGCACCGTGTGCGGCCTGCTCGGCCCCAACGGGGCGGGCAAGACCACGGCGGTACGGGTGCTGAGCACCCTGCTGCGGCCCGACGCCGGCGCGGCGCGGGTGGCCGGCGCCGACGTGCTGCGCCACCCCGAGCGGGTTCGCGCCCGCATCGGCCTGGTCGGCCAGCACGCCGCGCTCGACGAGGTGCTCAGCGGCCGGCAGAACCTGGTCCTGTTCGGCCGGCTGCACCACCTCGGCGGCGCGCGGGCCCGCGCCCGGGCCACCGACCTGCTCGCCCGCTTCGACCTGACCGACGCCGCCGACCGGCCGGTCGGCACGTACTCCGGCGGGATGCGCCGCCGTCTCGACCTCGCGGCGAGCCTGATCCTCGACCCGCCGGTGCTCTTCCTCGACGAGCCCACCACCGGCCTCGATCCGCGCGCCCGGGCGCAGGTGTGGGACGCGGTGCGCCGGCTCGTCGCCGGCGGCACCACCGTGCTGCTGACCACCCAGTACCTGGAGGAGGCCGACCAGCTCGCGCACACCGTCCGGGTCGTCGACGCCGGGCGGGTCGTCGCCGACGGCACCCCGGAGCAGCTGAAGACCGCCCTCGGCGGCGACCGCGTCGACGTCGTGCTGACCCGCGCCGACGACCTGGACCGGGCGGTACGCGTCGTCGGCGCCGCCGTCGCCGCGACCCCGCTCGTCGACGCGGCGGGCCTGCGCCTCAGCGTCGCCGTCACCGGGCGGGTGGCCGCGCTGGGCGCCGTGCTGCGGGCCCTCGACGACGCCGGCCTCACCGCCGCCGACGTCGCGGTGCGCCGCCCCACCCTCGACGAGGTGTTCCTGCGGCTCACCGACGGCCACTCCCCCACGACCCGCCTCGACGAGGACAGGGTGGGCGCATGAGCACGACAGGCGTGCGCTGGGCCGTCGCCGACACCGTCACCCTCACCGGCCGGGCGCTGGCGCATTGGCGGCGCCAACCCGGGCAGTTCGTCGTCGGGCTGCTCTTCCCGGTGCTGATGGTGCTGATGTTCGGCTACCTGTTCGGCGGCGCGATGAGCGTGCCCGGCGGCGGCGACTACCGGGAGTTCCTGCTGCCCGGCATGTTCGCCATGACGGTGCTCTTCGGCATCGAGTCGACGTACGCGGCCGTGGCCACCGACACCGCGCGCGGGGTCACCGACCGGTTGCGGTCCCTGCCGATGACGCCCTCGGCGGTGCTCACCGGTCGGGCCGCCGCGGACCTGCTGCACTGCGCCGCCGCGCTGGCCGTCATGCTCGCCTGCGGGGTCGCCGTCGGCTGGCAGTGGCGGGCCGGGGCACCGGCGGCGCTGGCCGCCGTCGGGCTGCTCCTGCTGCTGCGCTTCGCCCTGATCTGGGTCGGCATCCACCTGGCGCTGGTGCTGCGCGCGCCCGGGTCGGTGGTGGTGCTGCAGATCCTGGTCTGGCCCGTCGGGTTCACCTCCAACGCGTTCGTCTCCCCCGACACCATGCCCGGCTGGCTCGCCGCCGTGGCCGGGTACAACCCGCTGTCGGCGACCGTCGCGGCCTGCCGGGAACTGTTCGGCAACCCCGGCTGGGGCGGCGAGTCGTTCGCCGCGCAGCACGCCGTCGCGCTCGCCGTGGCCTGGCCGCTGCTGCTGACCGCCGTGTTCGGGCCCCTGGCGGTACGCCGGTACCGCGTGCTCGGCCGGTGACGGACACCCGAACCGGTGGCGTCACAACTGCTGGCCGGTCCTGGGGTCGTAGCTCACCTCCACCGCCACCACCTGGTCGGTGGGCAGCACCTCGATCCACTGGTCGAAGACCTCGTACGGGGCCGCCGGGCGGAAGCCGCCGTCGAGCGGGTCGAACCCGGTCTCGAAGACCTTCTCGGCCACGAGGGTGTTGGCGATCTGCGTGTTGTCCTTCTGCAACTTGAGCGCGAGGATGTTCAGGACCTGCCCGACCGTCTTGTTCCGGTACTCCTCGGGATCGCCCTCCTGGAACGGGTAGGGAAGCCCCAGCGCCGCCTGCCCCTCCACGTTGGCCTGCTTGAGCCACTCCAACGCCGCCTGTTCGCGCCCGGGTCGTACGGGCAGGACCGCCTTGGCCCACGCGGCGTTGAGGAACTCGTTGCGGCGCGCGTCGCCGTCGGCCTGGATCAACCAGCCCAGTGAGCTGCCCGAGGGGGCCGGCTGGGTCTGCTCGGTGATGAGGTAGTTCACCCGCCACTCGTCGGAGACCGTGCCGTCCGGGTTCATCGTGTTCGTCTTGTCGGTGTGGGAGTACCAGGTGACCACGGTCCGGTCCGCGAGGACGCTCGGGTCCCGCACCGGGTACTTGCCGAGGCTGCTCTGGGTGGGCGGGGCAGGCACCGGCGTGGTGGTGGGTGGCGGGGTGACCTCGCGGGGCCGCCAGTAGTCCGGTGCCACGAAGTACAGCATCTCGTCGACGTCGAAGATCTGCCGGAGCAGCTCCGAGCCCAGATACAGGTCCGCGAACAGGTCGAACGGCTTCAGCTTCTGGATCAGGCTCCCGTAGATCGCCTGCCGTTCCTCCGTGCGCAGGTCCTGCGACGGCCGCGGGCGCATGGCGCTGAGCAGACCGAGCCGGTCCCGCACCGCCGAGGCGTACGCCGTGCGTTGCAGCTCCGCCACCTGCGCCTGGTACGCCTTCAACTCCTCGTGGTAGCGGTCGTGGGCCTCGTTGGTCTGCGGCGGGTCCCACGTGACGTCGAAGGTCAGGCTGATCGGGCTCAGGTCGCCCGAATTGAAGAACTTCGCGAAGACCGCGAAACCGGTCTGCTCCTGGTTGGTGCGGATCAGGTCGGGCACGAACGCGCGACCCGGTGCGACGGAGACGAGTCGCGCGTCCTTCAGCTTGTAGCCCCGCTCGGGCGGCGACGGAGTGAAGTCGATGCGGGCCACCGCGTGGATGGCGTTGTCGTGGTCGGTGATCCCCTCGGCGTCCGGGGCGGTGTGGTGCACGAACTCCATGTTCGCTTCCGGCGGGTCCTGGGTGGCCCGCACCTTGCGGATGGGGAACGTCCCGGTGAACGGGGTCGTTTTGGCCACGAGCGGCGGTGGCGGCTCCGGCTTCCGCAGGGCGGTGAGGTCCGGCGCCGCGACGAGGTGCACCAGATCCCCCAGGCCCAGGTTGCGGCCCGGCGCGGGCAGGTACACCTGCCAGCACAGCCGCCCGCCGATGTGCTGCACCTGCACACCGACCTTGCGCATCTTGCGCCGCAGCTCGTAGTTCACCAGCTTGCCCGTGGTGTTCTGCACGAGGTAGCGGCGGCTGGACAGGTCGGTGCTCTCGGTCACCGTCTTGAACGTCGTCTTGTAGTTCCTCTTGATCTCGCTGGTGACCTTCGCGCTCTGCGTGCGGGAGTGCTTGTGGGTCTCCTCCGAGGACCGCTTCACCGTGGCGTTCAGGCTGAAGCTGGCGCTGGCGTCCGCGTGGTAGACACCGACGTTGGCGCCGCCGGAGGCGCTGATGCCGAGCTTGGTGTCGTTGGCGTTGTCCTCCTTGACGGCGTTGGCGATGTCCTCCTGCTCCGTCAGGCTCTCCTCGACCTTGCGGGTGGTCTCCTCGAACTGCTCGGCGGTCTTCTCGACCAGGGTGCGCCGCGTGCTGGTCTCGACGAGTTCCACGGTGCCGCCCGGGCTGAGCCACAGGTGCCCGGCGGGCGGACCGAGGAACGTGTCGAACTCGAAGAAGTACTGCCGGAACAGATTCACCAGCCCGACCGGCGAGAGCACCCCACGGATCGGGGCGTCGAAGTGCTCCGCCAGGGCGGTGAGCGCCGCGTCGTCGAGCGTGCTCGCCGCCTCGGCCCTGGAGAACGACTCGTGGTCGAGGTCCAGCAGGGCGCGGTCGGTGGCGCCGTGGGCGACGCGCAGCGCGTTCTGCATGCCGAACCAGCCCGCCAGCGGCTGGTAGATGCCGAAAAGTTCGCTGGCGTACGGCAGGGTGCCGGCGAACGCGGTCAGGGGCCGGCCGGTGTGCACCGGCGGGCCGTTGACGGGTGCGGTCAGCACCTGCGCCGGAGCCGACGTGCCGCCGGGGACGGTGGCGAAGGGCAGCGGCGCCGGCGACTGGCCGGTCACCAGCTTGACCAGCAGCGTCTCGGCGGTGGCCTCGGCGGCCGGCGCGACGAACGAGATGGTCTGCGTGCCCGCCGAGCTGGTGAGCCGGCCGGCGTACTGCCGCGACGAGCCGGCCTCGCGGATGAGGAACATGTTGGCCAGCGCGGGGGTGTTCGGGAACTCGCTGGGGTCCCGGACGTCCATGTCGCGTGGCAGACCGAGGGCGATCCGCTGGTTGGCCGGGATCTCTCCGGGCGGGTTGGGCTCGATCGTGTAGGACCAGATCCGGTAGCCGGGGTCGGCCCCGGCGACGGGAGCCTTGCCGCTGAACGTGACGGTGATCGCCATGATGCCCCTTCGGCCGATGCGCGGGGGTGACGCCTGGATCGTACGACCGGTGACGGGTTCACATCCTGCCGTAATCGGATGTCCGTCTGTCCTGTCCCGCCGCAGGCGGCTAGGGGCGCGGCGCTGCCGCCCGGCCGAGGGTGGTCATCGACAGGGCGTGCGAGAACCCGATCCGGGGGATGGTGTGGTGCGGGTCGAGGAACACCGGCAGCTGCGGTCCCGAACTGCCGTCCACGTACGGGTTCGACACCCGCAGGTCCGTCCAGCGGGCGTTCTGCAGCAGCCGCGCCCAGAACGTGCCCCGTGCCGGTGGCGTCGGGCGGTCGAGGTCGAGGCCGGCGCCGCGCAGGTCCTTCCACACCGGATGGGGGTCGGTCAGCGGGTCGGGCGGACCGGTGTCGCCCGAGTGGTAGCTGCGTACGACCCGGCCCGGGTCGTGGTTGAACCACACCCGCAGCAGGTCGAGGTAGGCGCGCCAACCGCCGGTGCCGCTGTGGTGGCCGTCGAGGTCCCACACCTCGCGGAACGCGCGGGCCCACTCCCGCCGGCCGTCGGTGCCGCCGCCCATCGGCACGCCCCAGAGAGTGGAGTTGAGCCCCACGGGAAAGGTGAGGTCGGACATGAGGGCCTTCACCGCGCCCATGCCCTGGCTGAAGCCGGCGACCGCCACCTGCCCGACGGCGGGCACCGCGCCGAAGTCACCGGAGTAGAGCGGCGGGAAGATCGTCCGCAGGTTGGGCCCGGCCAACTCGTGTGCGGTGGCGTCGGGCTTGCGCAGCCCTAGGCTGCTGGTGCGGCACTGCCGGTGCAGGAACACCGCGACCTCACGCAACATCCGCAGCAGCCCCTCGCCGGTCGCGAACGGGCCCCACTGCCCCTGCGGGAACAGCGGCATCACCAGCACCGAGCGGTTGCCCCAGCCCAGCGACTGGAAGGCGAAGAAGGCCTCGTCGAGAAGGTACTTGCGGGCCAGGTTCAGGTATTCCTGCAGTGGCGCCGCCGCGTTGACCAGCCCGTACGGGTACCGGGCGGTGTAGTCGCCGGTGCTGGGGCTGCAGTAGACGACGAAGTCCAGACTCGTCACGGGCTTGGGGTCCGGCAGGTTCGGCGACACCACGGCGACGACGAACTTCGGATCGGACTGCGTCGCGGCGTACTCCAGGAAGTGGAACCGACTCAACGCCGCGATGTTGACAGTGACCTCACGTTTCTCGCCGAACCGGTCCCAGCCCGCGTCGGTCTCGGCGGCGGCTGCGGGCTTCAGCAGCTCCCGGTTGGCCTGGCGGAACGTCAGCGTGTTGTTGTAGTGCCCCGCGTAGGTGTGGATCTGCGGGTTGTTGGGCCAGCCCACGACCCGTGCGGCCCTCGGGTCGCGCCCCCGGCTGGCCATGATCCGCGTGACGTCGGCGTCGGAGAGCGTGACGACCGGCGACGGGTCCATCCGCCCGAGTGTCACGGTCATCGTCACGTCGTCGCCGGAGACCGCGCGGCGGGCGAGGGAGTTGTCCCACGTGGCGGAGCGCATGTCTCCGGTGAAGGTCACCCGCTCGGCGACGTACGCCGGATGGCTGACCCGGATCTGCGGCACTGTCGGCTGGTGGGACACGACGGTGCTCCAGCGTCCGGCCCCGTCCGTGGTCCCCTGCCCTGCGTCGAGCACGACGAGCGCGCCGGGCACCGCGCCGAGGTTGGCGTCGAGCACGCGGACGGTGAGGGTGATGGCCACCGGCACAGTCTGCAACCGTCGGCCGGTGCACGTCAGGACAAATTGCCGACATCGGGTGCGGCGCCGGCACGCGGGGCCTGCGGGCGGGCCGGCCGCCGTCAGTGTGGTGCGGCCGGCGGCGGGCCGGGGTCCGGGGAGGGCGGCAGGCCCGCGTCGGCGATGCGTTGGCGCAGCGGCCGTCGGCGCATCGCGGCGAGGACCTCGTGCAGCACGTCGGCCAGCGGCACCGTCAGTTCCGTGTCCAGTTCGCGTATCGCGGCGGTCGTCGCCGCCCACTCCGCCTCGATCAGTGGAAGCAGCTCGCGGGCCCGGCCGCTGAGGTGCACGATGCGTTGCCGGGCATCCGCCCCCGCGGTCAGCTCGACCAGGCCGGCGCGGGCCATCTGCGCGACGGTCTGGCTGGCCGCCGAGTGGGTGACCCCGACCCGGCGGGCCAGGTCGCGGATGGGCAGTGGCCCGTCGGCGACAAGCACCCGCAGCGGTGGCGAGAACCGGGGCCGGTAGTCGGGCAGGCCCCGTTCGGCGTAGACCGTGGCGACGTCGCCATCGAGCACGTCGAGCACGTGCCGAAGCAGCGTGCCCAGGGCCTCACGTTCAGGTACGGCTGTCACTCCGCTAATGTAACAGCGCTGTTGTATCGATGATCACGAAGGGAACGACGATGGCGCAGCGATACCCCCCGATCGAGCCGTACGCGCACGGGATGCTCGACGTCGGCGACGGGCAGCGCGTGCACTGGGAGACCTGCGGCAACCCGGACGGCAAGCCCGCCGTGGTGCTGCACGGCGGGCCCGGCTCCGGCTGCACGCCCGGCTGGCGGACCCTGTTCGACCCGGCCCGCTACCGGGTGGTCCTGTTCGACCAGCGGGGCTGCGGCCGAAGCACCCCGCACGCCGCCGACCCGGACGTGGACCTGTCCACCAACACCACCGACCACCTGATCGCCGACATCGAACTGCTGCGCGAACACCTCGGCGTGGACCGCTGGCTGGTGCTCGGCGCCTCCTGGGGCGCCTCCCTCGCCCTGGCGTACGCGCAGCGGCACCCGCAGCAGGTCAGCGAGCTGGTGCTGTTCAGCGTGACCTCCGGCACCCGACGGGAGATCGAGTGGCTCACCCGGGAGATGGGGCGGATCTTCCCGGCCGAGTGGGCGCGTTTCCGCGACGGCGTGCCGCCGGCCGAGCGCGACGGCGACCTGGCCGACGCGTACGCCCGGCTGCTGGCCGACCCGGACCCGGCGGTGCGCGAACGGGCGGCGCGGCAGTGGTGCGACTGGGAGGACACCCACGTCGCCACCGCCCCCGGTCACCGGCCCGACCCCCGCTACGACGACCCGGTGTTCCGCATGCTGCAGGCCCGGCTGGTCACCCACTACTGGCGTAACGGATGCTTCCTGCCGGAGGGGCAACTGCTGCGCGAGGCGGGTCGGCTGGCCGGCATCCCCGGCGTGCTGCTGCACGGCAGGCTCGACATCAGCAGCCCACCGGAGGTGGCGTGGCAGCTGGCCCAGGCCTGGCCCGACGCCCGGCTGGAACTGCTGGAGACCGCCGGACACGGATCCGCCAACGGCATGGCGGAGCGGGTCGTGGCGGCGCTGGACGACTTCGCCGAGCGCCGCTGACGAAGCACCGCGCACCTGAGGACGAGCCGCCACTGTCCCGGCCGCGAAGCGCCCAAGGCGCCGGCTACGGCACCATCCAGGACAGCAGGGGCGTCGCCTGTAGCCCGACCAGCACACACATCAGGGCGAGCAGCAGCACGCTCGGGCCGAACATCCGCCGGAACAGGTCGCCCTCGCGGCCGGTGAGTCCGACCGCCGCGGCGGCGATCGTGAGGTTCTGCAAGCTGATCATCTTGCCGAGGGTGCCGCCGGAGGCGTTGGCCGCGGCCAGCAGGACCGGATCGAGGCCGGCCCGCTGCGCCGCGGCCACCTGGAGCGCGCCGAACAGGGAGTTGGACGACGTGTCCGAGCCGGTCAGGGCGACGCCGAGCCAGCCGAGCACCGGCGCCAGCACGGCGAAGAGGCCGCCCGCGCCGGCCATCCAGACGCCCAGGGTGGCGACCTGCCCGGAGGCGTTCATGGTGAACGACAGCGCCAGCAGCCCGACCACAGTCAGCACGGCCCACCGCAGTTCGAACAGGGTGCGCCCGTAGAGCCCGACGGCCTCGCGCGGCGGCACCCGCAGCAGCGCCACCGTGATCAGGCCGGCCACCAGCAGCAGCGATCCGGGGGCCGCGAGCCAGGCGAACCGGAACGTGGTCAGCGGTGACGGGGCACCGGAGGCGGTGACGACGTGCAGTCCGGGCCAGGAGAACGCGAGCGTGCCGGCGTCGAGCAGCCGCTTGACGGCCGGCACCTGGGAGACGGCGAAGACCGCCACGATCGTCGCGTACGGGGCGTACGCCCGCCAGCGCGAGCCTGCCGGCGCCGGCGCGTCGGGCTCCGACAACCCACCGGCGGCGCGCTCCGGCAGCAGGCCGGCGTCGCGCTCCCGCGGCCCGCCGCCGACCGGCACGGGGACCGTCCGCCGCACCACGCCACGGCGGACGACGAGCAGCAGGACGCCCGCCCCCGCGAACGCGGCGGTGATGTCGGCGAGAGCGGCCGTCAGCCAGTTCGCCGTGACGAACTGGGCCACCGCGAACGCGCCGCCGCACGCCAGCGCCGGACGCCACAGCTCGCGCACGCCCCGGCGGCCGTCGGCGACGACGAGCAGGACCAGCGGGACGACGACCGCGACCACCGGGACCTGCCGGCCGGCCATCATGCCCAGTTCCGTGGCGGGCAGCCCGGTCACCCCGGCGAGGGTGGTGATCGGCAGGCCGAGGGGCCCGAAGGCGGCCGGCACCGTGTTGCCGACCAGCGCCACGGCGGCCGCCCGCAGCGGGGTGAAGCCGAGGGCCAGCAGCATCACCGTGGTCACGGCGACCGGCGTGCCCTGCCCGGCCAGGGCCTCGAGCAGCGACCCGAAGCAGAACGCGATCACCAGGGCCTGCACGCGGCGGTCGTCGCTGATCCGGGCGAAGCCCTGCCGCAGCGTGTCGAAGTGCCCCGTGTGCACGGTCAGGCGGTGGATCCAGATCGCCGTCGCGAACGTCCAGACGAGCGGGAAGAGGGCGAAGGTGGCGCCCTGGCTGGCGGCCAGCAGCGTCTGCGGCAGCGGCATCCGCCACAGCCACCAGGCCAGCACGACCGCCACGCCCAGCGCGCCGAACGCCGCCACCCACGCCCGCGTACGCACGACTCCGAGCAGCACGAACAGGGTGAGCAGGGGCAGCGCGGCACAGGCGGCACTCAGCGCGAGCGACCCACCGACGGGTTGCAGGGGTTGCTGGTACATCGGGACCGCCTCGGCTGCGCACGCCCCGGCCCGGGTGGCGTGGAGTACGGCCCATCTCACCGGACGCGGCCGGCGCGGCGCCTCTTCCAACGTGCGCAGCCCGGCGGCTGCGCCGACCGGCCGGTGGGGTTCGCCGCTCAGCCGCCGGCGAGCGCCGCGCGCACCGGGGCGGCCTTCGCGGCGGCCTCGGCGACCTCGGCGTCGGGATCGCTGCCCCACGTGATGCCCCCGCCCGCCCACACGTGCACCCGCTCGGCGTCCACGGCGGCGGTGCGGATGGTCAGGCCCAGGTCGATGCGGCCCGGGGCGACCCAGCCGAGCGCGCCCATGCTGGCGCCCCGGCCGACGGGCTCCAGCGCGGCGATGCGGTCGAGGGCCGCGAGCTTCGGAGCACCGGTGACGGAGCCGCCGGGGCAGACCGCGCGCAGCAGGTCCGCCAGGCCGAGCCCGTCGGCGACCGCCGCGGAGACCGTCGACTCCGCCTGCCACAGGTCGCACCACCGGCGTACGGCGAACAGCTCGTCGACGCGCACGCTGCCGGTGCGGGCGACGCGGGCCAGGTCGTTGCGTTCCAGGTCGACGATCATCACGTGCTCGGCGCGTTCCTTGGCGGAGGCGAGCAGTTCGGCGCGGCCGGCGGCGGTGGCCGGTCGGGTGCCCTTGATCGGCCTGGTGATCAGGCGTCCGTCGGTCAGCTCCACCAGGGTCTCGGGGCTGGCGCAGCCGATCGCCCAGCCCGACCCGGCGAGGGTGCCGCCGTAGCGGGCGCCGGGCAGCGCGGCCAGCCGGCTCAGGGCCGGCAGGGGGTCGCCGGTGTAGCGGGCGGCGGCGTGGCCGACGACGTTGACCTGGTAGACGTCGCCGCGGCCGATCGCCGCGCGGACCGCGCTCACGGCGTCGGCGTGCTGGCGGGGCGTCCAGCTCTCCGCGAAGGTGCCGCGCCACCAGGGGGCGGCGGGCGCACCGACTGCGCCGGGCGGCGTGCCCGGGCCGTGGCCGTAGACGACCACGACGACCTCGGGCAGCCCGGTCACGGGGTTGGCGGCGCCGGCCGACGCGCCGACCAGGGCGGCGCCGGCGGCCGCGGAGACGTAGAGAGCGGCCCCGCACACCCCGGCCGCGTCGTGGCGGCCGGCGGGGCGGGCCAGGTCGTGCAGCGGCAGGCCGTGCGCGGCGAGGAACTCCTCGGCCCGCGCCGCCGGGTCGCCGCCGTCGGCGGGCCGCCACTGCCAGCGGGCCCGCTCGACGAGGGTACGGCGGCAGCCGGCCGGCGCTCCCGGCGCGCCGACCGTCAGTCCTGGGAGCGTGTCCACGCCGTCCGGCCCATCCTGTCTCATCCGTTCAGTGGATTTCGGAAAAACGACGCGCATACCTGCTCGATGCCGGCCACTTTCGCTTGGTACTGTGCGTCACTGGTCATGTGAACCATGACACAGTGCCCCCACAGTCCGGAGAACCCGATGTGCCAGCACCAACCCACCTGCCCCTCCGCCGAAGCGACCGACCGGGACGCCGCCCGGGTCCTCGCCTGCTTCCCTGAGCAGGGCTGGAGCCTGCTCTGCAACGGTGTCATCGTCTTCGAGGACACCGGCGAACTCCTCCCCGACGGCAGCAGCATCGCCCCCCACCGCGGCCCCGCCCGACACGCCCTCGTCGCCTGACCCCTGTCACGCTGCGTCACGCCTTTTACACTCGTCGATCTGAGCCGGTCCCCCGGTCGGGACACCCCCCGCCCAGGTCGACGCACCCGCCGGGGCGGCACCACGACCGCCCCGGCGTCACGCGACGTCAGTCCTCGAACGCCTCCGGCGCCGGGCAGGAACACACCAGGTTCCGGTCGCCGTACGCGCCGTCGATGCGCCGCACCGGCGGCCAGTACTTCCCGGCCCGCTGCACCCCGGCCGGGTACGCGCCGACCGACCGCGCGTACGGGTGCGGCCACTCGTCGCCCGACACCATCGCCGCGGTGTGCGGGGCGTTGGCGAGAGGATTGTCGCCGGCCGGCCACTCCCCCGAGGCCACCCGGTCGATCTCCGCCCGGATGGCGATCATCGCGTCGCAGAACCGGTCCAGCTCGGCCAGGTCCTCGCTCTCGGTGGGCTCCACCATCAGCGTCCCCGCCACCGGGAACGACATCGTCGGCGCGTGGAACCCGTAGTCGATCAGCCGCTTCGCCACGTCGTCCACGCTCACCCCGGTCGCCTTCGTCAGCGGCCGCAGGTCCAGGATGCACTCGTGCGCCACCAGGCCCTTGTTGCCCGCGTACAGCACCGGGAAGTGCCCGCGCAGCCGCGCCGCCACGTAGTTCGCCGCCAGCACCGCCACACCGGTGGCGCGCACCAGCCCCGCCGCGCCCATCATCCGCAGGTACGCCCACGGGATCGGCAGGATCCCCGCCGACCCGTACCGCGCCGCCGAGATCGCCGGCCGGCCGTCGACGTGCACGCCCAGCGGATCGCCCGGCAGGAACGGCGCCAGGTGCGCCCGCACCGCCACCGGACCCACCCCCGGACCGCCGCCGCCGTGCGGGATGCAGAACGTCTTGTGCAGGTTCAGGTGCGACACGTCCGCCCCGAACTTCCCCGGCTTGGCGAACCCGACCAGCGCGTTGAGGTTCGCCCCGTCGACGTACACCTGACCGCCGGCGTCGTGGACCTTCGCGCACAGCGACGCGATGCCCGTCTCGTACACCCCGTGCGTCGACGGATACGTCACCATGATCGCCGCGAGGGCGCCCCGATGCTTGTCGATCTTCGCGTCGAGGTCCACCAGGTCGATGTTGCCGCCGTCGTCGCAGCCCACCACGACGACCCGCATGCCCGCCATCACCGCGCTGGCGGCGTTCGTGCCGTGCGCCGACGACGGGATCAGACACACGTCCCGGTGCCCCTCACCCCGGTCCCGGTGGTACGCCCGGATCGCCAGCAGGCCCGCCAACTCACCCTGCGAACCGGCGTTCGGCTGCACGCTGACCGCGTCGTAGCCGGTCACCTCCGCCAGCCACCCCTCCAACTGGGAGATCATCTCCCGGTAGCCGGTGGTCTGCGCGTCCGGCGCCAACGGGTGCACGTGCGCGAACTCCGGCCAGCTCACCGGCTCCATCTCGGTGGTGGCGTTGAGCTTCATCGTGCACGACCCGAGCGGGATCATCCCCCGGTCCAGGGCGTAGTCGAAGTCCGACAGTCGCCGCAGGTAGCGCAGCATCGCCGTCTCCGAGTGGTGACTGCGGAACACCGCGTGGGTGAGGAAGTCCGACGTACGGGCCAGCGCCGCCGGCAACGCGCCGGTGACCGGCGCGTCCGCCACGGCCACCGGCCGCCCGGCCACCGTGGCCCCGAACGCGTCGCACACCTTCCGCAGGTGCGCGGGGGTGGTGGTCTCGTCGCAGGACACCCCCACGTGGTCGGCGTCGACCAGCCGCAGGTTCACCCCCCGGGCCGCGGCGTCGGCGACCACCGCCTCCGCGCCGCCGGGCACCCGCACCAGGACGGTGTCGAAGAACGCCTCGTGCACCACCTCGACGCCGTCGACACCCCGCAGCGACGCCGCCAACCGCACCGCCATGTCATGGGTACGGCGAGCGATGCGCCGCAGCCCCTCCGGGCCGTGGTAGACGGCGTACATGCCGGCCATCACCGCCAGCAGCACCTGCGCGGTGCAGATGTTGCTGGTCGCCTTCTCCCGCCGGATGTGCTGCTCCCGGGTCTGCAACGCCAGCCGGTACGCCGGGTTGCCGTCCGCGTCACGCGACACCCCCACCAGCCGGCCCGGCAGCATCCGCTCCAGCCCCGCCCGCACCGCCAGGTAGCCGGCGTGCGGCCCGCCGAAGCCCATCGGCACGCCGAAACGCTGGGTGGTGCCGGCCGCGATGTCGGCGCCGATCTCCCCCGGCGCGCGCAGCAGCGTCAGCGCCAGCAGGTCCGCCGCCACGGTCACCAACGCCCCGACCGCGTGCGCCGCCTCGACCAGAGCCGCCTGGTCACGCACCGCCCCCGACGCCCCCGGGTACTGCAGGTGCAGCCCGAAGAACTCCGCCGGCAACTCGTCGCGCCCGGTGTCGACGATCCGCACGTCGATGCCGAGGGGCTCGGCCCGGCTGGTGATCACCGCGATGGTCTGCGGCAGGGTGTCGGCGTCGACCACGTACACCGGGCTCCTGCTCTTCGACGCGCGGCGCGCGAGCGTCATCGCCTCCGCCGCGGCGGTGCCCTCGTCGAGCATCGACGCGTTCGCGGTGGCCAACCCCGTCAGGTCCGTGACCATGGTCTGGAAGTTCAGCAGCGCCTCCAGCCGCCCCTGGCTGATCTCCGGCTGGTACGGCGTGTACGCCGTGTACCAGGCCGGATCCTCCAGCACGTTGCGGCGGATCACCGCCGGGGTGTGCGTGCCGTGGTAGCCCAGACCGATCATCGACACGGCCACCGTGTTGCGGGCCGCCAGGGCCCGCAGCTCAGCGAGGGCGTCGTGCTCGCTGGCCGGCTCCGGCAGGTCCAGGGTGCCGTGCCAGCGGATCACCTCGGGAATCGCCGCGTCCATCAACTCTTCGACCGAGCCGTAGCCGACGGCCTCCAACATCCGGCGCTCGTCGTCCGGATCAGGGCCGATGTGGCGGGCGGCGAACTGCTCTGCGGTCATGGGCGGCGCTCCCGGGGGCGAGGTCGACAGGTCGGCCTCCCCCTCTGTCGCGCCCGCGAGGCGCTCCACAGTGCCTGCCCACGAGGTCCTTTTGCCTGAGAGGTTCCGGGGAGGATTTGCCCCTTCGGCGCCGCCCCGGATGCTGCTGGGCGGTCTCTCCCACGTGGGTGCTGCCGGCATGGTCAACGCTACCAGCGCCGCACCGCCCACCGGAGGTCGTACCCCCGCCGGCGACAACCGTCGATGAGCAGCCGGCCCCGCACCCCCGGCAGGCCGCTACCGGCCCACGCCCGCCAGCCCCGCCGCGGCATCGCCAACCATCCGGTCGGCCAGCGCCGGCAGCAGCCGCCCCAACGGCGCGTCGACGGTCAACGCCGCATACCCGTCGCCCCGGGTCGGGCCCTGGTTGACGATCACCACCGGAATGCCCAGCTTCGCCGCGCGCACCACGAACCGGCGACCCGACATCACCGTCAACGACGAACCCAGCACCAGCAGCAGCCGCGCCCGCGCCACCAGCTCGAAACAGCGGGACACCCGGGCCGCCGGCACCATCTCCCCGAAGAACACCACGTCCGGCTTCAGCATGCCGCCCCGGCAGAACGTGCAGTCGACCGTACGGAACCGGGCCACCTCGTCGTCGGCGAGATCCACGTCACCGTCCGGGTTGACCGCCGCGGCCCGCGCGTCGAAGCCCGGGTTCGCCTCCCGCAGCCGCCGGTCCAACTCCTCCCGCGACGTCCGGTTACCGCAGCCCAGGCACACCACCTCGTCGAGGCGCCCGTGCAACTCCACCACCCCCGGGCTGCCCGCAGCGGTGTGCAGCCCGTCCACGTTCTGCGTGATGATCCCCTCGACCAGCCCGCCGGCCTGCAGCCGCGCCACCGCCCGGTGCCCCTCGTTCGGGGCCGCCCGCGCGATCACCCGCCACCCCAGGTGGCTGCGCGCCCAGTAGCGCCGCCGCGCCTGCGCGTCGCGCGTGAACGCCTGGTACGTCATCGGGGTGTGCCGCCGCGCCGCGCCGCTGGGCCCCCGGTAGTCCGGGATGCCCGACTCGGTGGACAGGCCCGCCCCGCTCAACACCACCACACCACCGCCGGCCACCAGGCCAGCCAGCGCGTCGACCGTCTCCGTCACCCGTCCATGCTGCCTCAGGCGACCACCCTGCGGCGACCGGCCACGTCGTGGCGGGACGGCGGCTAGGTTGGCGGTATGCGCGTCGTCATCGCCGGAGGACACGGCAAGATCGCCCAGCTGACCCACCGCGAACTCGCCGGACGCGGCGACACCGCCGTCGGGCTGATCCGCAACCCCGACCACTCCGCCGCGCTGCGTGCCGCCGGCGCCCAGCCCGTCGTGGCCGACCTCGAACACGTCGACGCCGACGAACTCGCCACCCACCTCGCCGGCGCCGACGCCGTCCTCTTCGCCGCCGGCGCCGGCCCCGGCAGCGGCGCCGCCCGCAAGGACACCGTCGACCGGGCCGGCGCCGTCCTGCTCGCCGACGCCGCGCAACGCGCCGACGTCCGCCGCTACCTGCTGCTGTCCTCGATGGGTGTGGAAGGCGAACCACCCGCCGGCACCGACGAGGTGTTCGCGGCGTACCTGCGCGCCAAGAAGGCCGCCGAGGACGACCTGACCGGCCGCGACCTCGACTGGACGATCCTGCGACCCGGCCGGCTCACCGACGATGCGCCCACCGGGCGGATCACCCTCGCCCGACACGCCCCCGCGGGCGCCGTGACCCGCACCGACGTCGCCCGCGTCCTCGTCGCCCTGCTCCACCACCCGCACAGCGCCGGCGCGATCCTGGAACTCGTCGGCGGCAACACCCCCATCGCCGACGCCGTCGCCGCCGTCGACCGGCACTGACCCGCGTCCCGGCGGGCAGGCGACGCCGCTACTCGCCGAGCACGGCGCGCAGCTGCGCGCCGACCGCCCCGGCCGCCTCCGCGTCGGAGCGCAACTGCTCCGACTGCTCCGACAGGTACGCCTGCCACCGGCCCAGGTGCTGCTGCGCCGTCGTCACGGCCGCCACCAACGCCGCCTGCCGGCCCTCCAGCTCCCGCACCTGCCGCCGCAACTCCTCGCCCCCCGCCCCCGACGGGCCGGCGACACCCCCGGCCAGCACGTGCGCCTCGGCGATGATCTCGTCGGCCTGCCGCCGCGCCTCCGCGATGATCTCCGCGCCCTCCGCGCTGGCCTCACCGATCGTCCGGTTCGCCTCGTCCTGCGCCCGCACCGCCAACTCGATCACCATCGGATCCGGGCCCTGCGCGCCGGTGCTGGGCAACGCGCCGTGACGCAACATCTCCACCTGCCGCGCCAGGCCCTCGTTCTCCCGCCGCAACCGGTCCACCTCACCGCCCAGCAACGCCACCCGCTCGTCGGCCGACCGGGCCAGGCCCGCCACCTCGTCGGCGGACAGCCACCGACCGCCCCGGAACCGGCGCGCCTCCAACGCGCCCACGGCCCGGGTCAGCTCACCGTGCGCATCGGCGACCACCCGGTCGCCGTGGTCGACGCTCATCGCACACCCGTCCAACTGAAGTCGTCCGGCGCGGCGGCAGCGCCCGCCAGCGGCGGATACAGGCAATGGTCGTAACTCTCCACCAGGATCCGCTCCCGCGGCACCCCCGACGCCGTCAACGCCGCAACCGTCGCCCCGGTCATCTCCGGGCTGCCGCACACCAGCACCTCGGTGTCGTGCCACGGACCCAACCGCACCGCGGTCTCACCGGCCGTGCCCACCGCCCCCTGCCACTGCCAGCCGGACTCCACCGTCGGCACGTACCGCAGCCACCCGGACTGCCACGACTGCGCCGGCGCGCCCGCCGCCAACTCCCGCAACGCCACGTCGTCGTACAGGTCGTCGGGGGTCCGTCCCCCCACCACCAGCGTCGTCGAGCGCCCCGGCCCCAGCCGCAACGCCTCCACCACCGCCCGCAGCGGCGCCACCCCCGTGCCCCCCGCCACCAGCAGCAACGGCAGGCCCGGCGACCGGTCGTACGACGACAACGCCGTCCCCACCGGCGAGCCCAACAGCACCCGGTCACCCTCCCGCAGCCTGCGCACCAGATGCGTGGAGAACCGGCCCGCCGCCCGCACGTGGAACTCGATCGTCCCGTCCGGACGCGGCGCGTTCGCCGGCGACAGATACCGCCACGTCCGCAACTGCGGCACCTGCACCGGCAGCGACTGCCCCGGCAGGTACTCACACAGGTAGTTCGGACGGACCGTGAACACACACACGTCGGCCCGCCGCCGCTGCACCGCCAGGACCTCCGCCTCCCAGTACGGCGGCGACGTCCGCTCCGCCTCCACCGCCCCGGCAAGCATCAACCGCGCCACCAACTCGTACGCCCCGGCCCACTCGGCGTGCAGCTGCGGCGTCCACCGTGGACCCAGGAACCGCTCCAACGTCGCCAGCAACGCCTGCCCGACCCGGATGTAGTGCCACTCCGTCAACGGCACCGGCCGGCCCTGCCGGTCCTCGCCCTGGAAACGCCGGTGATCGGCGCCCAACCGCTGCGCGAACGCCGTCACCTCCCGCTCGTCGTCGACGTGGGTGACGATGTGCCCCAACGCCGCCAGCAACTTGTCCTGCTGGTACTGCATGTTCGTCGGGAACATCGCACGCGTCTCCGGCGCGATCAGGAACAACGTCGCGTAGAAGTACTTCGCCGCCTCCGGCCCGGCCACCGAGAGCTGGGCCCAACTCTGACGCAGCGCCACCACGTCCATGCCTCAGCCCTCCCGCCGACGAGCCGCATCGTGCCGCTGCCGCAGGGACAGCGCCTCGACACCCGCCGGACCGTACGCACGATCGGTCTGCCACAGGTTCGGGTTCGGCACCCGCGTGTCGTAGTAGCGGTGGTGCACCGCGTGCAACGCCGCCCACCCCACACTGCCGTTGAGCCACGACCAGTCGCCGTGCACCGGCCGGCCCGCCCGCTCCTCCTGCGCGCAGAACCGCATGAACAGCTCCGACTCCGTGTGCGGATCCGACACCCGTACCCCCGCCGAACGGAACGAGTGCAGCACCGCCTGGTTGATGACCAGAGCCGCGTGCTCCCGCCACAGGGTGTCCTCCCGCGAGGTGTCCAACCCCAACCCCCGCGCCACCGGCAGCAACTGGTCGTACCGGTCCCCGTCACCCATGTTCCGGGTGCCGACCTCGTCACCCAGGTAGTGCCCGTTGAACGGGGCGCAGCTGTAGTCCACCCCACCCACCCGCAACCGCATGTTGCTGATCACCGGCAGCGCGTGCCAGCGCAACCTCAACTCCGCGAACCACGGATACGCCGGATGCGTCAGGGCGACCTCCCGCACGAGCTCCCGCGGCGCCTCCACCAACGTCGGATCCTCGTACGCCGTCTCGATCACCCACGGCAGCAGATCGAACCGGCCCGGCACCGGCGGCGGATGCCACCCCAGCGCCCGCACCGCGTCCGTCATCGCCACCTGCGCCGGATCACCCAGGATCGCCCCTTCGTCCATCCGGTGCCCGCAGTAGCGGATCAGCTGGTCGTTCCAGAGCCGCGCCCGCGGACCCACCCCCGGCCGGTCCGGCGCGAACACCGTCATCACCGACTGGATCCGCCCGCCGTTGTCCGCCACCGCCAGATGCCGCGCCAACTCCCCCGCGATGCCCGCCACCGTCGTCACCCCACGGCGGTCGCGGACCCGCAACCCCGCCCACCGGACCCGCCCCACGCAGCGCGCCGACTGCCGCCACGCCACCTTCGCGCCGTGCACCAACTCGTCGCCGGTGTGCCGGTACGTGCCGGTCACCGCGATCTCCTCCCGCACCCGCGCGACCCGCTCAGCCACCCCCGGCAGCCGACGCTCCTCGTGGTACAGGTGCAGGAACTCCACCGCCTCCGCCGTCACGTCCACCGGCGAGCCGGACGCGTGCGACACGGGACAGCGCTCCGCGCCCCCGGCCCGCACGTCGGCGCCCGCCGCCCTCGCGCCGGCATCCACGTCGGTCTGCACTTCGCACTCAATCCGATCGTCGGGCAAGCGTCGCCGCCCGCTGCCTGCGTCGTCGCGCACACCGGGCCCGCTACTGCCCACACCCGACGGACAGCGACCCACGTGCGAAACAGGCGCAACGACGCAGACAGGATTGCCATGATCGTCAGAAGTGTCAACAAGCCGACAGGTCAGGACGTGGCGCACGCCACACCGCCGCAGGCCCCCACCCCACAGCGGCCGGAACGGCCCGGTCGTGGACGACGATCGCGGGGCGGGCCACGTCGTGCGGGCACTGTGCGCCCGTCGGATCAGCCGAGCGCCGAAACCTCAGCCGGCCCGGCGACGCGCCCGACGCGCCGCCAACTCGTCACCCACCGGCTCCGCCGCCACCTGCGGCTCCACCGACGTCGCCGGCTCAGACGGCAGGTGCGACAGGGACCCCTGGATCTCCTTGAACGCCCCACCGATCGCGATACCGAACACGCCCTGGCCACCCTGCAACAGGTCGACCACCTCCTCCGGCGACCGGCACTCATACACGGTCGTGCCATCGGAGATCAACGTGATGCCCGCCAGGTCCGCCACCCCACGGGAACGCAGCGCCTCGATCGCCTTGCGGATGTTCTGCAACGACACCCCGGCGTCCAGCAGCCGCTTCACCACCTTCAGGACCACCAGGTCCCGGAACGAATACAACCGCTGCGTGCCCGAACCCGAAGCGTCGCGCACACTCGGCACCACCAACCCGGTACGGGCCCAGTAGTCCAACTGCCGGTAGCTGATCCCCACCGCATGGCAGGCCGTCACACCCCGGTAGCCCACGGCACCGTCACCCTCGGTCGCCCACCCCGGCGGCGCCACACCCGGCTCGTCCAGCTCCGTACCCGGATCGGGATCTCGCGGCTCGTGCATCCGGACAACCTCCCCGCCAGTGCGGTGACACGTCGTTTCCGGGACGTGCACCCCTCGACACGGCAACCCTATAGCCGCCTTCAGGAATTGCCCCGCAGAAGCCGCCGCGACACGCCGCGACACGACAACGAAGATCACCCACAGCACCGGAACGTCACCGAAAGTGACATCCCGAAGAAGGCCGGACTCAGCCGGCGAAGTCCTCCGGACGCACCTGGTCCAGGAACTCGCGGAACTTCTCCACCTCGTCCTCCTGCTCGTCCGGGATCACGATCCCCGCCTCGCTGAGGACCTCCTCCGCACAACGAATCGGCGCACCGACCCGCAACGCCAGAGCGATGGAATCACTCGGCCGGGCCGACACCCGCACCCCGTCCCCGAGCAACAGATCGGCGTAGAAGACGTTCTCCTTCAGCTCGGTGATCTCCACCGCCTGCAACGGCGCCTTCAACGCCGTCAACACGTCCCGCAGAAGATCGTGGGTCAGCGGCCGGGCCGGCTTGACCCCCTGCTGCTCGTAGGCGATCGCCGTCGCCTCGACCGCACCGATCCAGATCGGCAGATAGCGGTCCCCGTCGACCTCCCTGAGCAGGACGATCGGCTGGTTGCTGGGCAGCTCCACCCGAACTCCGACCACGCTCAGCTCGCGCACCGCCGCCTCCGTGTCGTTGTCACCTACGCCGCACCGCGCCCTTCCCTGCACGGTACACGGACCGCGACACGGCCGTCCCATGCGCTACCCGCACACGCCCGCGCCAGAAAGGGGTTACCCCGGCAAGCCTACGACACGCTTCCCGGGGAAGATCTTTCCGCACGGCCCCCGCCGGATCACCGACCCAACGTCGACCGCAACCCCACCCGCACCAACGCCGCATGCAACTGCTGCGACAGCGCCACCAACTCCCGCGCCGTCTCCGCCGCCCGCGCCCGCGCCGCCGGATCACTCTGCCGCGCCAACGGCGTCAACAACTGCGCGAACAGGCCAGCCTCCCGATCCGCCGCCGTACGGAACGCCCGCAGATGCCGCGGCTCCAACCCGTACGCCGCCAGGCCCGCCACCGCACTCGCGATGATCAACGCGTCGTCGTCGTACCAACCCGGCGGATCCGACACCACCACACCGAGGCGCTCCAACTCGCCCAGCGTCGACTCGTCGATCCCGCTGCGCGCCACCAGATCCAGCCGGCCGAGCCGCACCTGCGGCGACCCGACCGGCTCCTCCGGCACCCGCCCCGGAACCTCACCGTCCGGACCCACCGCCACCAACGTCGGCCGCTGCCGACCCGGCGACTCCCCGGACGCGTCCCACTGCGCCAACTGATCACGGATCACCCGCAACGGCAGATACTGGTCCCGCTGCGCGGTCAGCACGAACCGCAACCGCGCCACATCGTCCCAGCTGTACTTCCGGTAACCCGCCGCCGTCCGCTGCGGCTCCACCAGGCCCTCGGCCTCGAGGAACCGCAACTTCGAGATGGTCACGTCCGGGAAATCGACCCGCAGCTGACCCAGCACCTCACCGATACTCATCAGCGGGCGCGCACGGGCCGCCTCGGGCGGCGTGGAGGCCGCAGGCTCGTTCACCCCCGGCCGGCCCCCTCCTCGGGACGCGGACCGGCGATGAACACCACCCGGAACTTGCCGATCTGCACCTCGTCACCATTGCTCAACGTGGCCGCCTCGACCCGCTCCCGGTTCACGTACGTGCCGTTCAGGCTCCCCACGTCCCGCACCGTGAACGTCCCACCGTCACGGTGGAACTCGGCGTGCCGCCGCGACACCGTCACGTCGTCGAGGAAGATGTCACTGTCCGGGTGACGGCCACTGGTCGTCACATCGTGATCCAGCAGGAACCGGGCACCCGCATTCGGACCCCGGCGAACCACCAGCAGCGCCATACCCGGCGGCAACGAACCGGACATCCGGCTCGGCACCACATCGGTGTCCGGCCCCTCCAGCACTTCGTCGAGCGAACCGAGATTGAGCGTCGAAGTGACGTCGAGTGGGGGGAACTCGTCGTCTGGGCGCGTCATGGGACCACCTCACGGATCTGTTCGGTCGGCGTCGGGTAATGGCGGGTCTGGCCGCCGGGCAGTGCAACACCCGGCGGCTGGCTCCCCGTGCCCGGAAAGGCAATTCCGCAACGCTGAACTATTGGTTCTCGGTCGACTGGGCGAGCCTAGCCAGCGCCGAAATGCAGGGCAACCGGACGCGCGGAACACCCGCCACGCCCGAAGGGGACGCACTCAGCTCTCGGTGAGCTCACGATACGCGTCCGCGGACAGCAGACCATCGACCGCCGCCGGATCGTCCGGGGTGATCTCCAACAACCAACCCGCACCGTACGGATCAGTGTTGATCACCTCAGGGGTGTCGCCGAGCGCCTCGTTGCGCGCCGCCACCGTACCGCTGAGCGGGGCGTAGATCTCCGACACGCTCTTCGTCGACTCGATCTCACCCAACGACTCACCGGCCGCCACCACCACACCCGCATCGGGCAGCTGGACATACACGATGTCACCCAGGGCGTCCTGCGCGAAGTGCGTGATGCCGACCCGGACAGTGCCGCCGCCGTCACCCGCCACCCACTCGTGCTCGGCGGTATACCGCAGATCCTCAGGAATCACCAGACGCGTCCTTCATCCATCGGCGCACCGGAAACCCGGTGCGGGCCGCGCCGGTCAGGAGACCGGACGGGCGTGTTCCAGCTTGATCGGCGCGTGCAGCGCCGAAACCTCGGCAGCCTCACGATCCTCGACGATCAACTTACCGCCGTCACCCGTCACCGACGCCACCACCCCGCCGGGAATGTTCAAGGCCGTACGCATCGTCGCCGGATCACCGATCACCGTGATCGTGAACGGACCCGTCAACCGACGCCCGTCCACCACCAACGACCCGCCCTCCCCGTCCAGGAAGAACGTCGACGCGATGATCCGCACCGTCGCCCGGTCACCACCGGAGATCTGCATCGCCTCCGCGCCCGCGCCCCGCAACTCCTGCACCGCGTCCAACACCCGCGACGCCGAGATCGGCTTCTCACCCGCCTCGAACCGCACCGACAACCCCGGCCCCGTCGCCGGCAACGTCCCCGCCAGGATCCCCAACTCGTCGGCCCGCCGCGTCGCCTCCTCCAACGCCGCCTGCCGCCCCTGCTGACCCGAACGCAACTGCCGCTGACTCTCCTCCAGCGTCGCGATGTCCTGCCGCAGCCGGACCTCCCGCGAGTTCAGGTCGTACAGGATCCGCACCAGATCCTCCTGCCGCGTCGCCGCCACCGTCGGATCCGTCGACGTCGACTTGAACTGCACCACCAGGGTGAACCCCAGCAACGCCAACAGCGCCGCGATCATCACCCCGGCCGAACTCACCCGCCGCCGCGGCGTCCCGCCATCCCCGGCCGCCACCGCCGGCGCGGACGGGGTGGCACCGGCGGCAGCCCGGCTCAACTCCACCGTCGCGCCGTCGTCGGGCTCCACCACCGCCGGCTCCTGCACGGGCGGCTCCACCGGCGGCGCGGACCGCTCCGGCGCCAACGGGCTCAACTCGTCCGGATCCGGCGCGTCCGGCCGCGGATCGGGCGCCCCCGCCGGACCCGACGGCCGCCCCGGACCCGCCGGCTGCGGCCAACCCGTGCCCGTCTCGGTGTGCTCGTCGCTGCTCATCGCCACCAACCTACGCCCGGAACAGGTGCCGACGGATCGCCGCCACATTCCCGAAGATGCGCACCCCGAGCACGACCACCACGCCGGTGGAAAGCTGACCGCCCACCCCCAACTGGTCACCCAGATACACGATCAGACCCGCCACCAGCACGTTCGAAATGAACGACACCACGAACTGCTTGTCGTCGAAGATCCGGTCGAGCTTCGCCCGCACCCCGCCGAACACCGCGTCCAACGCGGCCACCACCGCGATCGGCAGGTACGGCTGCAACGCCGTGGGAACCGTGGGGTCGAGCCACACACCGAGGACCACACCGGCGAGCAACGCCAGCACCGCGATCATCGACCACCTCCGGAAGGGCTGGGAGACGTCCTCGAACCGGTCGGCCCAGGACTGACGGAACGGTCGGCCCCCGACGGCGACGGCGTCGGGCTCACCGAGGGCTGCGCGTAGCGTAGCCGCGGGTCCGGAGCGGCCGGCAGGGTGAGGTCCTCCGCCTCGCGCACCCCGAACGACAACCCGGTGTCCTCGGCCACCTTCCGCATCGTCAACGCGCTGCGGCTGTCCTCGTACCGGTCCCGCATCGACCCCGGACCGATCGCCGACACCTCGTACGGGCCCGTCACCGGCCGGAAGTCCACCAGGATCGCCTGCCCCGCCGAACGGATCGTCGACATCGCCGTCAACCGCTGACCGTTGATCGCGATCGCCTCAGCCCCCGCCGCCCACAGGTCGTTGGCCACACCCTGCAGATCGCTGTAGATCACCCGGGACGGCCCCACGTCCGCGCCCGTCACCGCGTCCTGGTTCTGCGGCGCGTCCGCCAGGCGCACCACCACGCCGTCACCGCGCACCCGCCCCAGGCCGGTGCCCGCCTCCAGGTTGTGCAACCGCGCCGCCTCCGAGCCACCCAGCGCCGCCGCCCGCTGCCGCGCCACCTCCGCCCGCAGCTCGTCGGCCCGCACCGACAACCGGTCCGTCTCGGTCTCCCGCTGCTTGATCTGCTCGACCAGGCCGGACCGGGCCTGACTGCGCCCCGGCTCGGCCTCCAGCGTCTGCCGGTACGCCACCGCGAACAGGAAACCCAGCAGCAGCGCCACCACCACGGTGACGGAACGCGCCGACCACCGCCGCCACCTCGGCGACGGCGTCTGCCGCTCCTGACGCCGGGCCGCCGCGTCGGCGTAGCCGGGATCCAGCGGATTACGGAACAGCTCGGTGAGGAAGTCCGGAGCGTACACCCGGTCGCCGCGGCCCGGGCCGTCGCCCGGCGTGCCCGTCATGCCGGCGCTCCCCCGGCCCGAACCGCCCTGACCAGCCGGCCGGCCTGCACGACGTAGAGCGCGCCGGCCACCCAGTAGAGGACCAGGCCCCACCAGGCCAGGCCCCAGCCGATCGCCCCGGCGACGGTCGCCGCACCCGGCACCGCCGCGGCGAGCAGCAGGACCGGGAAGGCGGCCAGCAAGAGGAAGGTCGCGGTCTTGCCCACGTAGTGCACCGGCGGCGGGCCGTACCCGTGCCGGCGCAGTACCGCCAGCGAACCGAGCAGGAGCAACTCCCGGGCCAGCAGCGCCGCGGTGAACTGCCAGGGCACCACGTCGCGGGCGGTGAACCCGAGCAGGGTGGCGAGGATGTAGAGCCGGTCGGCGAGCGGGTCGAGCAGCTCACCGAGCCGGCTGACCTGGCGCATCCGGCGCGCGACCCAGCCGTCCACCCAGTCCGTGGTGCCGCCGATGGCCAGCACCACGACTGCGGCCACGTCGGCGTGCGCGACGAGCAGCAGGTAGAGGAAGAGCGGCACGCCGAGCAACCGGACGAAGCTGATGACGTTCGGCAGCGTGAGGATCCGGTCGCCGACGGCCGATCCGCTCGTGCCGGCGGTGGCCCCCGGGTGCTCTTCCCGAGCCGGCGGACGCGACACCGAACCTCCTCCGCGGCACGCTCCGCCGCCCGGCCGAGGACCGGCGGCGCGGAGAACGTGGGCGCTGTCGGGCCGGCTGCCGCCGGCGTCCCCTGCGGTCCCCCGTATACGGGACCTTCGCCTGACATCGGCCCGCGATCGTGACGATCACGGGCCGGTTGCGCTGCCACTATATCGGGCCCTCGGCGCCTCCTCCGGCCTCAGGCAGCCGGGCCCGTCGACGACGGTGTCGTCGGGTGTGCTGCGTCACCACCCGTAAGGCATCCTAGGACACTAGTGGAGAAGGTGGGGAGGGCGCGTACGGCGGGAGACCGTCAGGCGGTGCGGGCCTGGGAGTCCGCCGGCGACTCGGTCGGGGTGGCGGTGGCCGCGCGTTCGAACGCCATCAACGCCAGCAGCAGCTCGTGCTGCGCCCGACCGGGCATCCGGTCCAGCACGGCCTGCACCGCCCGGTGCCGGCGCTCCTGCAGCTCACGCAGCAGCGCCTCGGCGGCGGCCGTCGGCATCAGCCGCACCTCCCGCCGGTCCCGGGGATCGGGCACCCGGCGCAGCAGCCCGGTGGCCTCCAACCGGTCGCAGAGCCGGCTCGCCGAGGACGGCACGACGTCCAGCAACTCGGCCAGGCCGTTGACGTTGGTCTCCGGCCGGCCGCTGATCAGCGACAGCACGCGCAGCTGCGTCGGAGAGACGGCCATCTGGTGCCGGGGCACCGCCGAGTCGAGCACACCGACGAGCGCCTCGGCGGCAGCGTCGATCGCCGCGGCGAGATTCGGAGGTCGCTCCACCCGGTGTCCCCTGCGATCGTCCCGCTCGTGCCCTGCCGGTGCGACGACGGCTCTCACCCGTCGCCCCGCCCGGCGGAACCACGCCAGTCCAGGCAGACGACGACCGCGTCGTCGCGCAAATCGGCGTCCGCGTGCCAGGCGTGTAGTTCGCGCATCACCGTACCAACTGCCTCCGCCGGCGGTTGCAGCCGCGTGGACCGCATCGCCCGCGCCATCGTCCGCTCGCCGTACGCGCCGCGGTCACCGGGGTCGGCGGCCCACACCCCGTCGCTGACCACGAACAGCCGGTCCCCCGGTTCCAGCGCGAACTCCTGGACGTCGTAGCGGGCCTCGGCGAACATGCCCAGCGGCAGCTGCTGCTCCAGGTCGATGGGCGTCACCGTGCCGCCGCGCACCCGCAGCAGGTGCGGGGAGCCGGCGTCCACCGCCCGCACCCGGCCGGTGACGGTGTCCAGTTCGAGGAGCAGCGTGGCCACGTACCGGCGACCGCGGTGCTGGTAGAAGACCGTGTCGGAGGCCAGCTCGGCCTGCTCGACGAGGCTGCCTCCGGAGCGCCGGGCGTTGCGCAGCGCGTTCACGGTGACGGCGGTCAGCAGCGACGCCGACAGCCCGATGCCGGCGCCGTTGAGCACCGTCACGGTGAGCCGGTCGTCGTCCACGGACCAGTCGAAGTGGTCCCCGCCGACCGTGTACGCCGGTTCCAGCTGGCCGGCGAGTTCGAACGCCGCGTGGCTCACGCCGCGTCCCGGCAGCAGTTCCCACTGCATCTCGGCGGCCATGCTGAGTCGCTCCCGCCGGCGGACCCGGCGGTACCGGTCGGTCTCCCGGTCCGCCGCGCGCAGCACGACGGCCAGCTCGCCGGCGATGTCCGCGGCCCGCTCGACGACGTCCGGTTCGGGCTGGTCGGGCAGCTCGACCAGCAGCACGCCCAGCCGCTCCCCCCACACCGACAGCGGCAGGTAGAGCCGGCACCGGCCCTCGTCGTCGGTGTCGGTCATCGGCTGCTGGCTGCTGAAGCAGCGCTGCGCCGCGTCGTGGCAGGCGAGGAAGCCGCCGCCGGAGAGGTCCGCGTCGAGCACCGGCCAGAGCCCGGTGATCCGGTAGTCGGCGATGAACACATCCGTTCGCGAGGCGCCCAGGGCGGACCGGATAGCCTGGTCCGCCGCCTCCACCACCTGGTCGGGCGGGGCCGCACGAAGCGCACGCGAGACCTGGCCCGGTGCCTCCAACATGATCATCCTCCGGAAGCTTGCCGTAGGGCAAGCATCATACGGAGCCCTCTCCCCCACCCTCCGGGCGGGCGGGCACACAGCGGGTACCCGCCGCCGCGCCCCTCGCACGCGGGCAGCACCCGGCGCCCGGCGCCCACGTCGCCTCGGCCGGCGGGTGCTGCGGGGGCAGCCGCACGCACCCACGACGGCCAGGTTGCTGCGGCGGCGGGCGACGACCGGTGTTCAGGCGACCGGTGTCCAGGCGGCGACCCGGGTGCCGCGGTGACGGCCGGTCAGGACGGCAGGCCGCACACGCGTACCTCGCCGTCCGAAGGCGTCAGCACGCCGGGGAGTGGACGGCGACCCCGCCGTGGAAGGCGTCGGGCACCTGCGCGGGCGGGCCGTCCGGCCGCCACCGGGCGATCGGGACGATGCCGTCCCCGGTGGGCGTCCAGCGGCCCAGCAGCGGCACGAACGCGGCCGGCGGGCGCATCCGGAACGCCGGGCCCATCATCGCGAGGGCCGCCGGGAAGCCGGCCAGTTCCTCCGTGTCGAAGTCGACGGCGAGCAGGCTGCCCGGCACGGTGGCCTCGGAGAGCTCGTCGAGGGTGCGGGCCAGCGTCTCGTCGTCGAGGAACGCGGCCAGACCGAGGAAGACCACGCCGACCGGTCTCCTCCCCCACCCCGGCACGAACCGGTGCAGCTGGGCGCGGTCGACCGTGCCGATGTCGGTGGCGTCGCCGTAGCCGTAGCCGGCCCGGTCGCTGCCGGCCAGCAGGCGCTGGCCGAGGCGGATGGTGACCGGGTCGACGTCGGTGTAGAGGACGGTGGCGTCCGGGGCGACCTCGTGCACGTTGCCCATGGTGGGCACCCCGGCGCCGAAGACGAGGAAGCTGTCGACCCCCCGCGCGGCCATCGCCCGGACCGCCCGGCCGAGAAACGCGCGCAGCTCGCGGAAGACCGGCTCGCACGGCCCGTACGCCTGCTCGAAGTCGCGGGCGGCCGCCACGTCGACCGGGAAGTGGTGCTCCCCGCCGAGCCAGAAATCGATCATCCGCGCGGTGCTCGGCTGGTCCGGCTCAACCATCGACGACGCTCCCTCCCCGGTGGGCGTGGACAGCGTACCCACCGGTCGGCCTGCGCGGTATCGGCCCGCCGACGGGTTCCCGGCCGCGATACTGGCCGGGAAGCGGCGGGAGGTGGGCGGGTGAACTCGGCGAACGGCGCGGCGGTGGTCGTCGGCGTGGACGGCTCGGACTCGTCGCTGCGCGCCGTGCGGCTCGCCGCCGTCGAGGCGGCCCGCCGGCACCGGCCACTGCGGATCGTGCACGCCTTCATCTGGCCCCTGCTGCGCGTGCCGGTCGAGGCCCCCGCCGCCGGCCCACCCGGCGCCGGCCTGCGGCACCAGGCGGAGCAGGTCGTCGCCGCCGCCACGGACGAGGCCGAGGCGACGGTGCCCGGGTTGCGGATCTCCGGCGAGATCATCGACGGCGAGGCCGCCGCGGTGCTGCTCGGCGAGTCGCTGGCCGCCGCGATGATCGTGCTCGGCGACCGGGGGCTCGGCGGCTTCTCCGCCCTGGTGGTGGGGTCCGTCGCGGTGCAGGTCGCCGCGTACGCCGACTGTCCCGTGCTGGTCGCCCGGGGCACCGACCACCCCGACGGGGCCGTCGTCGTCGGCGTGGACGGCTCCGAGACGGCCCGGCTGGCCGCGGAGTTCGCCATGGAGGAGGCGTCGGTGCGCGGCGCGGCGGTGGTCGCGTTGCACGCCTACCGGCATCCGACCTCCACCGGCCCCGGGGACATGCGACCACTGGTGTACGACGACGCCGAGCTGCGTTCCGAGGAGGAGCGGGTGGTCGCCGAGTCGATGGCGGGGCTCACCCAGCGGTGGCCGGACGTGCCGGTCGGCCGGGAGACGACGCGGGGCCGCCCCACCACCGTGCTCGCCGAGGCGTCCCGGCGGGCCCAGCTGCTGGTGGTCGGCCGGCAGGGACGCGGCGAGCTGACAGGGCTGCTGCTGGGCTCGGTCAGCCAGTCGCTGCTGCACCACGCCGACTGCCCGGTCGCGGTGGTCCGCGCGCCGCGCTGAGCCGGGCACCACGCCGGACCGGTCGCGGGGTTGGCCCCCGCGCAGGCGGGTAGACGAGCGCGGTACGCCAACGGCGACGACGACCGGAGGAGGCAGTGATGCCAGGACCACGGCCGGGCAGCAACGCGTACGACAAGCAGCGGGCACGCATCCGGAACGCGATCGACGATTCGGGACGACGGGTGCCGGACGACAAGGCCAACGACGTGGCCAACCGGATCCTGCAGTCCGACCGGGGACAGCGGGGGGTCGTCCGCGGCGAGCGGGTCTACGGCCCCAAGGGCGAGCGCGAACCGGGCGACCCGAGGTGAGGGCGACGAACCTGGCCGACGGGGCGATCGCCGGCGCCGTCGGCAGCGCCGCCCTGAACATGGTCAGCTACCTCGACATGGTGCTGCGGGCGCGGCCCGCGAGCAGCACCCCGGAGGAGACCGCCGGGCGGGTGGCCCAGGTGGCACACGTCGACCTGGGGCCCGAGGATCGGGCGGCCAACCGCCGCTCGGGCCTCGGGCCCCTGCTCGGCTACGGCATCGGCGTGGCGGCGGGCGTCGGGTACGCCCTGCTCGCCCGGGGCCGCCGGATGCCGCTGCCGCTGGCCGCCGGGGTGCTCGGCGGCACCGTCATGACGATGTCCGACGGGTCGATGACCGTGCTGGGCGTGACCGATCCGCGCACGTGGCGCCGGTCGGACTGGCTGGCCGACCTCGTGCCGCACCTCGCGTACGGCGTGGCGGCCGCAGCCACCTGGAACCGGCTGCGGCCGCCCGTCGCGGGCCGGAGCTGCTAGCCCCGGGCGCTCTCGTCGTCGGCGACCGGCTCCGTGGCCGGGCCGTACGGCGACACCTGCCCCCGGGGCACCGGGCGCCCCTCGTCGCCGTGCGACGAGCCGCGGTTGCGCGGGTGCCCGGCGGGGTTGGGGCCCTTGCTGTCCTGGCTGGTGGCGCCCTTGTTGTTGCGGCGGAACTCCTCCTGCTGCGGGTTCACCACGGGTTTCTCCTTCCGGGATCCGGCCGTGTCCGACGTCGGTTACCCGTCCGCCCCGGCCGCATACCCGCCGGGGCGGACGGTCGCAGGGGTGGCCGGGCGCAGGGCGGGTACACGCCGAGGATGGGCGACGACCGGAAGGTGGCGCGGGTCCTGCTGGAGCGGCGCGGCCGCACGTACGCCGAGGAGGCGGGCATCACGCTCGCCGACCGGCCCGCCCCGCTCTACCAGCTGCTGGTGCTCGCCACCCTGCTGAGCACCCGGATCCGGGCCGGGGTGGCCGTGTCGGCCGCCCGCGAACTCTTCGCCGCCGGCTACCGGACCCCGCAGCGGATGGAGGCGGCGAGCTGGCAGGACCGGGTCGACGCGCTGGGCCGGGGCCACTACCGCCGCTACGACGAGCGGACCTCGACGATGCTCGGCACGGGGGCACGGCTGTGCCTGGACCGCTGGCGGGGCGACCTGCGCCGGCTGCACCGCGACGCCGGCGGTGAACCGGCCGGGCTGCGCCGGCTGCTGACCGAGTTCCCCGGCATCGGCCCCACCGGCGCCGACATCTTCCTGCGCGAGGCGCAGGTGGCCTGGGCCGACCTGCGCCCGTACGCCGACCGGCGGGCCCTGGCCGGCGCGAAACGCCTCGGCCTGCCCGGCTCGGCGGACCGGCTGGCCGGGCTGGTCGCCCCGGGCGACTTCGGCCGGCTCGCCTCGGCGCTGGTCCGGGTGGCCCTCGGCGAGGAGTCCGCCGGGGAGGTCACCCGCGCCGCCGCCGCGTGAGCGGGCTACTTGGCCGTCTTGTCGCCCGGCTTCGTCAGGTGCCACACCAGCAGCGCCGCCAGCAGCGCGAGCACGACGAGGCCGCCGGAGACGCCCCGGCCGTCCTCCTCGCTGCGGCCGGTGGTGCCGAAGTAGATCACCGCGAGCCCGGCCAGCACGGTGACGAACGTCCGCATCCCTCGGTCCTTCACGCACCGGACGGTACGTCCTGATCCACGCCGTTCGTGGCGGTTCCCGCCGCCGTCACCCGACCGGGTCGGGGCCGGCGGAGAAGCCGCGCAGCCGGACCCGGCGGATCGTGCGGCCGGCCACCTCCACCACCTCGACGGTCAGCCCCGGCAGGTGCACCGTCTCCCCCGGTCCGCTCGGCAGGTGCCCCAGCCCGGCCAGCACCAGCCCGGCCACCGTCGTGTACTCCCGCGACGGGCGGAAGTGCAGGCGTACGCCGACGTCGGCCAGGTCGTGCAGCGGAAAGTCGCCGGGCATCAGCAGCGAGCCGTCCGGTTCCCGGGTCACCCCGGTCACGTCCCGGTCGGTCTCGTCGTACAGCTCCCCGACGACCTCCGCCAGCAGGTCCTCCA
Organism: Micromonospora sp. NPDC049060; assembly: GCF_040649055.1. Taxonomy (NCBI): domain Bacteria; kingdom Bacillati; phylum Actinomycetota; class Actinomycetes; order Micromonosporales; family Micromonosporaceae; genus Micromonospora; species Micromonospora sp. NPDC049060. The sequence goes on along the minus strand of NZ_JBEZEV010000039.1, from coordinate 11,912 downwards.
TGGTGATCATGCCGTCGACCCCGCCGTGCTCGTCGACGACGAGGGCGAGCTGCTGGTGGCACAGCCGCAGCTCGCGCAGCGCGTCGGCGACGGGCAGGGTGCCGGGCAGCAGCAGCGGCGGACGGGCCCGGTCGGCGACCGTCGCCGCCTCCGCCCCGACGAGTTCGCGGATGTGCACCACGCCCCGCACCGCGTCGAGCCCACCCGGCCCGACGACCGGGGCGCGGGAGCGGCCGGCGGCGGCGAGCCGGCGCAGCCCGTCGGCCGCGGGCATCGTCTCGGGCAGCATCGTCACGTCCAGCCGGGGCACCAGGATGTCCCGCAGCGTCCGGCCGGCGATGTCGAACGCGCCGGTGAGGATCTCCCGCTGCTGTGCCGACAGGCCCCGCTGGCTGACCAGGATCTCCCGCAGCTCGTCCTCGGTCATCTCCGTACGGCTGGCGCGCGGGTCCCCGCCGGCGAGCCGCACCACCACGTCGGTGGCCTTGCTGAGCAGCCAGACCGCCGGCCGCGACAGCCGGGCCAGCAGGTCCAGCGGCCCGGCGCTGACCAGCCCCCAGCGTTCCGCGCGCTGCATCGCCAGCCGCTTGGGGGCCAGTTCGCCGACGACCAGGGTGACGAACGTCAGCAGCACGGTGACCAGGACGATCGCCGCCCCGCGCGCGGCCCCGCCCAGGAAGCCCAGCGGCCCGACCAGCGGCTCGGACAGGGACACCGCGGCGGCGGCGGAGGCGAGGAACCCGGCCAGGGTGATGCCGAGCTGGATGGTCGCCAGATACCGGTTGGGGTCGCGAACCAGCCGGGCCAGCCGCTCACCGGACCGGCTGCGCCGGCCCAACTGCCGCACCTGCCCCTCGCGCAGCGTCACCAGCGCCATCTCGCTGCCCGACAGGGCCGCGTTGACCAGCACCAGCACCGCCACCAGCGCGAGCTGACCGAGCTGCGCCCCCATGTCAGTCGACCTCCAGGTCGTCGAGGGAGATCTTGTGCGTCATCAGCCACCGGGCCAGCGCCGACATCCCGAACAGCCACAGCGGCGCGGACTCGGTGGTGCCATTGGTGGCGAAGATCGCGAAACGCAGGTCCGGCGCCCGGTACGCCTCGATCCGCCACTTGTGCTGCCGGTCCCGCCAGACCGCGGAAGGGTCCATGGCGCCACGCTAGGCGACCGCCGGCCCCGCCGGGGCGGCTTCAGGAGCGGGCCGTCACCACGACCCGCGCGTCGTCGGGCAGCCGGCGGGTGGCGCCGCGACGGTCCAGCAGCTCCAGCAGCGGCACCGCGACCCGGCGGGTGGTGTCCAACGCCCGCCGCGCGGCGCTGAGCGTGAACGGCTGGGGCAGCCCGGCCAGCACCAGCACGGCGTCCTCGGCCGCGCCGGGCAGCAGCACCACGTTCTCGGCGAGCCGCAGCAGCGCCCCCGCGCGGACAGCCGCGCCGATCTCCCGGGGACCCAGCCCCAGGTCGGCGAGGTGCTCGGCCTCGGGGGCACGGAACGGGCGGTCGGCGTACTCGGCGCGGACCCGGGCCACGGCCCGGGCCACCGGTTCCGGCAGCGCGTCGACCGCCGACGCGGTGACCCGGCCGGCGCGCAGCCGCAGCGGCGGCCGGACCAGCGCCTCGACCAGCACCCGCTCGGGCAGGTCCATACGCTGGCGCAGCAGCTCGACCGGCGCGCCCGCCTCCAGCGGGTGCTCCCGGGCGTGCCGGGCGACCTCCTCGACCAGCCGGGCGCCGAGGCCCCGCCAGTGCTCCGGGTCGGCCAGCCAGTCGCCGGCGACCGGCCGCCCGGTGACCTCGACGCCCATGCGGATCAGGTCGGCGGCCCGGGCCAGCCGCCGCCGGCGCAGCTCGCCGGCCAGCTCGGGGCGGCCGTCCACCGTCGCCAGCACGGCCGCGCGGGCGACCGCCGCGCCCCGGCGGGTCAGCGGCGGCGGAGCCACGTCCAGCACGGTCACCCCGCCCGCGACGTGGTGCCGGCCCGGGTCGCGCAGCAGCGCCCGGTCGCCGACCAGCAGCGGCAACGGCCGGGCCAGCCGCAGCCGGGCCGTGTCCGGGCCGAGCGGCCGGACCCGGGCCGGCACGGCCGCCGCGCCGATGTGCAGGGTCAGGGTGGCCGGCAGCTCCCCGCTCGGGTCGCCGGCCAGCCGCACGTCCAGCAGGTCCGTGCGGTGGAACCGGCCGGGGGTGAGCAGCGCGTCGCCGCGCCCCAGCCGGTCCCGGGGCGTGCCGCGCAGGTTCACCGCCACCCGGGCGACCGGGCCGACCTCGGGCCGGGCCACGCCGAGGGAGTGCAGGCCGCGTACCCGCACCGCCTCCGCGCTGCCGGCCAGCTCCAGCTCGTCGCCCACCCGCAGCCGACCGGCGCCGAGCGTGCCGGTCACCACCGTGCCGGCGCCGCGGACGGTGAAGGCGCGGTCCACCCACAGCCGCACCGGGGCGTCGGCCCGCGGGGCGGGCAGCCGGGCGGCGAGCCGGTCCAGCGCCGCGCGCAGCTGCGGCAGGCCGGCGCCGGTCACCGCGCTCACCGCCACCGCGTCGACCGCGCCGAGGGAGGTGGCGGCCAGCTCCGCCCGGGCGCGGGCCGTCGCCGGCCCCGGATCCGCCAGGTCCGCGCGGGTCACCACCAGCAGGCCGTACGACACCCCGAGCGCGTCCAGTGCCGCCAGGTGCTCGGCCGACTGCGGCATCCAGCCCTCGTCGGCGGCGACGACGACCAGCGCGGCGGGCGCCGGGCCGACGCCGGCGAGCATGTTCGGCACGAACCGCTCGTGCCCCGGCACGTCGACGAACGCCACCGTCACGCCCGAGGGCAGCGTGCTCCAGGCGAAGCCGAGGTCGATGGTCATGCCCCGGCGGCGTTCCTCGGCCCACCGGTCGGGTTCCATCCCGGTCAGGGCCCGGACCAGTGTCGACTTGCCGTGGTCGACGTGCCCGGCGGTGGCCACCACGAACACGCCTCAGCCCTCCCCGGGCACGCGCAGCACGGCGGCGCGCAGCGCCGCGTCGGCGTCGGCGGGCACGCAGCGCAGGTCGAGCAGCAGCCGCCCGCGTACCACCCGGCCCAGCACCGGCGGGTCGCCGAGGCGCAACGGAGACGCGTACCGCTCGGGCAGGGCGAGGGCCCAGGAGGGCAGCTCGACGCCGGGGGCGCCACCGCCGCCGACGACCGCCCCGGCGGGCACCACCTGCGCGTCGCACCCGTCGGCGGCGAGCGCGGCGCACAGCCGCTCGGTGCGCGCCCGCAGCGCGCCCGGGTCGGCGTGCAGCGCGGCCCGGGTGGGGGTCGCCGGATCGCCGAGGGTGGCGGCGAGCGCGGCGAGGGTCAGCTTGTCCACCCGCAACGCCCGAGCGAGGGGGTGCCGGCGCAGCCGCTCGACCAGGTCGGCGGCACCGAGCAGCAGCCCGGCCTGCGGGCCGCCGAGCAGCTTGTCGCCGCTGGCGGTGACCAGCGCCGCCCCGGCCCGCAGGGTGCTGGCGGCGTCCGGCTCGGCGGGCAGCAGCGGGTCGGGCGCGAGCAGCCCCGAGCCGATGTCGGCGACCACGGGGACGCCGAGGGTGGCCAGCGCGCGTACGGGCACGGCGGAGGTGAAGCCGGTGACCTGGAAGTTCGACGGGTGCACCTTGAGCACGAAGCCGGTCCGGGGACCGATCGCGGCGGCGTAGTCGTCGAGCGTGCTGCGGTTGGTGGTGCCGACCTCGCGCAGCCGGGCGCCGGTGCTCTCCAGCAGGTCGGGCAGGCGGAACCCGTCGCCGATCTCCACCAGCTCGCCCCGGCTGACGACGATCTCGGCGTCGGCGGCCAGCGCGGTCGCGGCGAGCACCAGCGCGGCGGCGCCGTTGTTGACCACGTGCACCGCGCCCGCGTCCGGCACCGCCGCCGCGAGGGCGTCGAGGGCGTCGCGCCCACGCCGGGCCCGCCGCCCGGTGCCCAGGTCCAACTCGACGTCGGTGTGCCCGCTGGCGGCGACGACCGCCGCCACGGCGGCGGGCGACAACGCGGCGCGACCCAGGTTGGTGTGCAGCACCACTCCGGTGGCGTTGAGCACCGCCCGGGGCGCCGGCGCCGGCAGGGCGGCCAGCGCGGCGTCGCGTACCGCCTCGGGGGTGATCTCGCCCCGGCGGGCGCGCTCCTGGGCGCGGTGGACGGCGGTCTTGACCCGCTCCCGCCCCAGGGTGCCCGCCGCGGCGGCCAGCCGGGGGTCGGCGAGCAGCGCGTCGGTGCGCGGCACCCGCCGGCGCGGATCGGCCGCGACGTCCCCCATGATCCCCACTTCCGCAGCATGGCGGAGACGGACGGGAATCGAACCCGCCTGGCCCGGATCCCGGACCACACCGGTTTTGAAGACCGGGAGGGGCACCAGCCGCCTGAACGCCTCCACGCAGCAGTGAACCACAGGCCCGGCGGGCGTGTGCGGGGAGGCGTCAGCCCTCGGCGGCGCGCCGCCGCTCGAGGCGCTCCCGCTGCGGCAGCACCGTGTACTTCGGATCCTTCGCTGAGGCCACGCCGCCCTCGAAGATGCCGAACCGGGTGGCCACCGAGGCGCCCAGCAGCGCCACCCCGGACAGCGCGGAGAGCGTGCGGCTGCGCCGACCCAGCAACGCGCCGGCCACCCCCGCAGCGGTCAGGGCCCGCCCCGCGCGCAGCAGGCGACCGGGCCGGCCGGTGCGGTAGGGCTCGCTGAGCAGCCCGAGCCGGGTTTCCACCCGGTGCGCGCCGTACAGCTCCAGGGCCGCGCCCGCCACCGCCATCCGCCGGGCGGGACCGGCCTGCGCGGCGGGCGCGGCGATCAGCCCGACGCCCGCGCCGCTGGCCAGGGCGCTGCCCGCGAAGATGACAGGCAGTTCCGGGTACGCCTCGTGCCACGACGGCACGGCCGTGTCGGCCAGCAGCACCCCCGTGTACGTCGCCAGCGCCGGCGCGGTCGCCGCGGCGGCCAGCCCGGCGGCGTGCCCCACCGGCGGCAGCACCCGGCGGGCGAGGCCGGGCAGCCCCCGCTCGGGCAGCCACGCCGCGCCCTCGGCGACCGCCGCGAGCCCGGCGGCCGGGCCGAAGGCGCCGAGGATCCAGGTGCCCACGGACATGGGCGAGGTGGGCTTGGCCACCCGAAGCATGTGGTGGAACCGGGCGGGCCGCCCCAGGTCCTTGATCAGGAAGACGGTGCTGGCGGTGACCGCCGCCAGCGAGGCGACCCGACCGGCGCGGCGCAGCGCGGGACGGCCGGTGAGCTGCCCGCCCGCCGCGAGCAGCGACGAGCCGGCGGCCAGCCCGCCGGTGAACAGGTACGCGGCGATGTCCCACTTCCAGACCGGCGCCTTGAGGATCGGCCGGCCGTAGTAGGAGGTGAACTCGGCCTCCGGGACCCTCAGCTCCTCGCCGCCGCGCCGCCTGCGCCCGCCCCTGCCGTTCCTGGGCGGGCCGACCGGGCCGGTGGCGGGGGTGTCCTCGTCGAGGCGGTCGCGGAAGCGGCGGAACCGGTCGCCGACCGGGCGGTCCGTGCTCACGAGGAACCTCCGACGAACGCGGCCACGGCCGCCGCCGCCATGGCCAGGGCGGCCAGGCCGGCGCGCTTCCACATCTTCGGCAGGTCCCGGGTGGTGACCACCGGGTCCGGCGGCAGCCCGTACACCTCGGGCTCGTCGAGCAGCAGGAAGAACGCGCCGTCGCCGCCGACCCCGTCGCCGGGGTCGTGCCCGTAGAGCCGCGCCTCGGGCACGCCCCGCTCGTGCAGCGTCGCCACCCGGGCCGCGGCCCGCTCCCGCAGCTCGTCGAGGGGGCCGTACTGGATGGACTCGGTCGGGCACGCCTGCGCGCAGGCCGGAGTGTTGCCCGCGCCGATCCGGTCGTAGCACAGCGTGCACTTCCACGCCCGGCCGTCGCCCTTGCGCTGGTCGATGACGCCGTAGGGGCAGGCGGAGATGCAGTAGCCGCAGCCGTTGCAGATGTCCTCCTGCACCACCACCGTGCCGAACTCGGTGCGGAACAGCGAGCCGGTGGGGCAGACGTCGAGGCAGGCCGCGTGGGTGCAGTGCTTGCAGACGTCGGACATCATCAGCCAGCGGAAGTCGGTGCGCCCCTCCGCGCCCCCGGCACGCCCCGGCGGCTGCGCCCCGGGCATCCCCAGGAACTCCGGCCCGCCGGTCCGGCCGGCCGTGCTCGTGCCGGCGGGGCCCGTGCTCGTGCCGGCGCCGGTTCCCGGTCCGGCCCCGGTGCCGGCGGCCATCCGCGCGGCCGCGTCCGCCGCGCCCGGCGGCACCCCCGGGTCGGTGCCGGTCGGGTTACCGACGCCGGCGGCCACGGCCGCCGACGAGGCGCTGACCGAGCCGCCCGTCGGCGTGCCGGCGAACGGCGGGCTGCGATGCCCCGCCGGGCGGGGCTGCTCGACGAACGCGACGTGCCGCCACGAGTTCGCGGTCAGCGCGCCGGTGTTGTCGTACGACATGCCGAGCAGGTCCAGCCCCGAGCCGGGGACGTCGTTCCACTCCTTGCACGCCACCTCGCACGCCTTGCAGCCGATGCAGACGCTCGTGTCGGTGAAGAAGCCCATCCGGGGCGGCGCGTCGGTCCAGCCGGCCTCCGGAGCGGGATCCAGCGGCCCGGACAGGCTGTGCGGGTCAGGAAGCATCGGTGCCCTCCCCGGCGCCGTCGGCGGGCTCCGGCGGGGCGAGCGCCCCCGGGGTGAGCGTCGGGGGCGGGCTGCCGGGAACGATGCCCGCCCGCCGCTGGTAGTCGGCCACCAGGTCCAGCAGGGCCGGGCCGGTGGGCCGCCGACCGGGCCGCACGTCACAGGTACCGATCTTGCTCTCCTGGATCAGCACGTTCGGGTCCAGGGTGATCCCGAACAGGTCGTTGGCCGAGTCGCCCGTCACCAGGCCCTCGAACCCGAAGTGGTACGGCAGCCACACCTGGTGGATCACCCGGCCGTCCACGCGCAGCGGGCTGAGCCGGTCGGTGACCAGCACCTTCGCCTCGATGACCGCCCGCCCGCTGATCAGGTGCGCCCAGCCCAGGTGCGCCAGGCCCACCTCCGCGGCCAACTCCGGGGACACCTCGACGAACATCTCCGGTTGCAGCTCCGCCAGGGGCCGCACCGTACGGCTCATCCCGCCCGCCGTGTGGTGCTCGGTGAGCCGGCTGACCGTGAACACGTACGGAAAGACCTGGCTGTGCTCCTGCGGCGGGCTCGGGTTCACCGAGTTCACCGGGTGCGCGTACACCTTGCGGGTGGGGTTGGCCTGCTGCCGGTAGAACGGGTTGCGCACCGGCGACTCGGCCGGCTCGTAGTGCGTCGGCAGCGGGCCGTCCAGCACGCCGCTGGGCGCGTACAGCCAGCCCTTGCCGTCGCCCTGCATGACGAACGGGTCGTCACCGGCGATCCCCTCCGGGCCGGACGCGCCCTCCGGCGGCCGGTACGTCGGCGGCTTGGTCCGCTCGAAGTCCGGCACGTCGTAGCCGGTCCACTCCCCGGCGTCCGCGTCCCACCAGACGTAGCGCTTGCGCTCGCTCCACGGCCGGCCCTGCGGGTCCGCCGAGGCCCGGTTGTAGAGGGTGCGCCGGTTCGCCGGCCACGCCCAGCCCCACTCGGCGGCCACCCAGTCCTGCTCATGGCGCGACCTGCGCCGGGCCGCCTGGTTGACGCCGTCGGCGTACACCCCGGAGTAGATCCAGCAGCCCACTGCGGTGGAACCGTCGTCGCGGGCCTCGGCGAACGCGGACAGCGGGCGGCCGGTCGCCACCTCGTACCCGTTGATCTCGCGCAGCACCGCCTCGGCGCTCGGCTCGGCGTGCGGACCGCGCGTGGGATAGTCCCAGGCCAGGTCGAGCAGCGCCCGGTCGCGCGGCAGGTCGGAGCCGGCCAGCTTCTCCCGCAGCCGGCGGCCGAGGTGGTAGAAGAACCACAACTCGGAGCAGGCGTCGCCCGGCGGTTCGACGGCCTTCTCCCGCCACTGCAGCAGCCGCTGGGTCTGGGTGAAGGTGCCCTCCTTCTCCACGTGCGAGGCGGCCGGCAGGAAGAACACCTCCGTCTTGCACTGCTCCGGCACGATCTCGCCGGTGGCGACCTCGGGGCTGTTCCGCCAGAACGTGGCGCTCTCGATCATGAACAGGTCGCGGACCACCAGCCAGTCCAGGTTCGCCATGCCGAGGCGCTGCGCCCGGCCGTGCGCCGAGCCGACCGCCGGATTCTGGCCGAGCAGGAAGTAGCCCCGCACCTTCCCGTCGATCATGTTCAGCACCTGCTGGTACGTCCCGTGGTCGCCGGTCATCCGGGGCAGGTACCCGTAGCAGAAGTCGTTCTCCGGCGTCGCCGCGTCCCCCCAGTACGCCTTGAGCAGGCTCGCCGCGTAGGCGCGGGCGTTGCCCCAGAAGCCCTTCTGGCCCGGATGGCGGATGCTGTCCACCCACTCGTCGAAGGTGGGGTGGTCGGCGTGGTGCGGCATCGGCAGGTAGCCGGGGAGCAGGTTGAACAGCGTCGGGATGTCGGTGGAGCCCTGGATGCTGGCGTGCCCCCGCAGGGCCAGGATGCCCCCGCCGGGGCGGCCCATGTTGCCCAGCAACAGCTGGATGATCGCGCCGGTACGGATGTACTGCACGCCGACGCTGTGCTGCGTCCACCCCACGGAGTAGATCAGCACGCCGGTGCGCTCCCGGCCCGAGTTGGCCGTCCACGCCTGCGCCAGCTCCAGGAACTTCTCCCGGGGGATGCCGCAGACCCGCTCCACCATCTCCGGGGTGTAACGGGCGAAGTGCCGCCGGAGGATCTGGTAGACGCAGCGCGGGTGCTGCAACGTCTCGTCCCGCTCCACCTGCCCGCCCACCTCGGCGCCGTGCGACTCGTGGCGCAGCCCGGCGGCGGTGTCCCGCTCCTTCGCGGTGTGCCCGCTGCCGGAGTCGGACTCGTGGCCCGCGTACTGCCAGGAGTCCTGGACGTAGCTGCCCGTCTCCGGGTCGAAGCCGGAGAAGAAACCGTCGCCGTCCTCGGTGTCGACGAAGCGCTCGCTGACGATCGTCGCGGCGTTGGTGTAGGCCAGCACGTACTCCCGGAAATCCAGCTCGTTCTCCAGGATGTGGCGCACCACGCCACCGAGCAGCGCGATGTCGGAGCCCGCGCGGATCGGCAGGTACGTGTCGGCCACCGCGCTGGTGCGGGTGAACCGCGGATCGACGTGGAACACCTTGGCGCCGCGCCGCTTGGCCTCCATCACCCACTGGAAACCCACCGGATGGGCCTCGGCCATGTTCGAGCCCTGGATGACGATGACGTCAGCGTTGGCGACGTCCTGCTGGAAGTCCGTCGCGCCACCGCGACCGAAGCTGGCCCCCAGACCGGGGACGGTGGCGGAGTGTCAAATGCGCGCCTGGTTCTCGATCTGGAGCGCCCCCATAGCCGTGAAAAGCTTCTTGATGAGGTAATTTTCCTCGTTGTCCAGCGTCGCCCCACCCAGGCTGGAGATGCCCAGCGTGCGGTTGAGCGGCCGGCCCTGCGCGTCCACGTCCTCCCAGGTCTCCGCCCGCGCGGCGAGGATCCGGTCGGCGATCATGTCGAGCGCGACGTCGAGCTCCAGATCCTCCCACTCGGTGGCGTAGGGCCGCCGGTAGCGGACCTTCGTCTGCCGCAGCGGACTGGTGACGAGGCTCTTGCTGGCCGACCCCTTCGGGCACAGCCGGCCCCGCGAGATCGGGCTGTCCGGGTCGCCCTCGATCTGGGTGACCACGCCGTCCTGCACGAAGACGCGTTGGCCGCAGCCCACCGCGCAGTAGGGGCAGACCGAACGCGCCACACTGTCGGCGGTCTCGGTGCGGGCGGTCAGCTCCGCCGACCGGCCCGACTGCGCCGCGGCGCCCCGGCCCAGCGGGTCGGTGCCGGTGAGCTGCCGGTATACCGGCCAGCCCTGGATGAAGGTCCGCAGGCCCACGCGCGACACCCCCTCTCCCGGCCCGTCCGACACAGCCAACATGAACATAGGCCAGGCCGCCCGGGACCGCGACCCGTGCCGCCGGATCACCACCCCGACGGTCACCGCCCGCTTCCCGCGGCGTCGCCCATGGCCGTACGCGGCCGGTGTCCTGGCGGCGGTCCGCTCGATGTCGGCTGGCGGCGAAGACAGCGCCGCCCCCGGGCCCGGAGGCTCGGGGGCGGCGCCGGTGTCGGTGTGCAGGTCGCCTCTCGGCGAGTGGCGCGACGCGGCTCCAGCCGGACGGTATTCCGCGAAGGCAATTTAGGTGAGGCCCGGGGACACTGGACACACCGACACCTCATTCAACCAGCCGACGGCCTGCGATGTTCCACCGGCGGTGGATGTGCCGCTGGCCGGCACCCCGTGTTCGGGTGCCGGCCAGCGATCCCCTTGTGGTGGAAAGTCTGTGATCAGCTGTTCCAGTGCTCGGCGACCAGGTCAGCGGCCTGCTGCTCCCACTGGGCGTAGTGGTCCGGGTACGCCGACACCTGCACCGTCTGCGCGGCCTTCGTCAACGGCATGTCCTGCCACCCGTCGACCTGCTTCAGACCCTTCAGGAAAGCCGTCGTCGAGTACTCGGGGTCGGTGATCTGCTCGACCGTGCCCCACCCACTGGACGGGCGCTGCTGGAACAGGCCCTGCGAGTCGTGGTCGTTGCGGTCACCGAGGTGACCCAGGTTCTCCAGCTTCGACTCCTGCAACGCGGTGGCGATCGACACGACGGCGGCGCGCTCGTCCATGCCGGCCTTCTTCGTCGCCGCGATGATCGCCTTCACGTTCGCCACCTGCTCGTCGGACAGGTCGACGTGCGACTGCGCGCCCTGCACACCGTGCGGAATCAGCTTGGCCTTGTCGACCGACGGCTTGTCGGCCTGCACAACCGCCACCGGGGTCGACTCCACCGACGGGGCCGCGTGCGCGGTCGCGGGACCGGCGAACACGCCACCGGCGAACGCGAGACCAGCAATACCAAGAACGCTCTTACGGATGATCGTGTTCATCAGAAACGCTCCATTCGGGGGTTGGCACCCACACGCCGAAGGGGGATCGGCTTCACGCGGGTGCAAGCACCGTCCGGCGCTCATACGAACTCACGGGGGAATCTCCAGCGAAACCTGGAGAGGATCTCCGACGAATCAGCCGGAGGAAAGTTCAGAGGGAAGATCAGCTCGGCCGTGCCGGCCGGCGTTCGAACCCGTGCGGGCCGGAAACAGGGGGCCGGACTGTCGTGCGGGGCGGGGGGACGCCCTCGCGTCGGCCGGACCATGTGTAACCACCGCCGGCCCGCCATCATTCCGGGGCCCCGGGCCCGCCATCTGTCGGAGCGGCATGACCTCGGCGGCGTGGGTCTTGCTCGGTCGTACGCAGGGTGTAACGACCCCGCCCCCGCCACGATTCCGCCCCCACGATGCCCCCGGTCACACCCACAAACCGCACACCCGGCACCATCACGCCACCCACCGACGACCAACGAGCCCAAGCCGCCCGGGGCAGCCACCACAAACCGGACACCGTTCACACCCGGGTCCACGGGCTACCGACTCACCCGCTTCCCAGGTCACCCGACTCACCAAGGGCTCACCGGGCTCCCGGCTCACGAGGGCTCAACGACTCATCCGGCGCATCCAGCGCGCATCCGGCCCATCCGGCGCCTCCGAGGGTGGACCCGGGTGAGCCGGTTGAGCGGGTCACTCCGCCATTTCAGTCACTCGGTCCACCGGTCACCCCCGGTCCCCGGTCCGGGTTCGGGTTCGGGTTCGGGTCCGGTGGAGATCTTTGGTAGAAGACTGCCCCTGGAGGGGCGGTTCCTTGCCAAGATCTCCGGTGCGGGAGGTCGGCGGACGGGCGCGAGGGTGGGCACCGACGGGGTGTGGGCCCGGCTGGACGCGGACGCCGACCGCTGCCGCCCGACGGCCGAGTCCTTCGTCAACCCCGCGAAGTCGCTGGCCCTGGGCCT